>DBFZTP010000028.1:0-14871 GCA_048520025.1 Candidatus Aphodousia sp. | reverse complement strand
TTCCTATGGAGGAGTGGCAGAGCGGTTGAATGCAGCAGTCTTGAAAACTGTCGAAGCCTTAAAACTTCCGTGAGTTCGAATCTCACCTCCTCCGCCAGATTTTTTGCTTTGGACCTTTTTCAAAACAAACTCTGTGCAAATTATCTTGCAAAAAATTATTGCACCTGTTATAAAGTTCTTAGGTAATGGCCAGCAACAAGTGTGCTGGTCTCAGCTGTGAAGTAAGAAGGCGCGCCGATATGCGTTGTCTTATGGAGCTCTCAGGAGGGGTTGAGTGGAGTAACCTCAAATCGGCGTAGGTTTAAATACCGAAATAAAACACCCAAAAGCCTCGCATTTTTCTTGCGAGGTTTTTGTTTCTTAAGCAGTTACAAAACCAGAACCTAAATAATAAATGTGCAGTATGACCGATTTATTGTTTTCTTGCGCCAATAATTTCCAAAAACTATTTAACGTTTCGTATGATCTTTGTCTTGGACGCAAAGGTAAATTACATAATATCCATTTAACTTTTGCCCAAGATCAATTTTTTCACTTATCTGGACTTCATAAACTTGATGATCTACCGTGGTTAAAGCGAGTGAAACGTGAACGTATTTTTGAAGATATTTTGTGTGGCCATTTAACCATAGAAACTCTTGCCAAAAGTCTTCATTACTCAGACATCGAAAACCGGCTTAAATATCTTAACTGCTTGGAGTCATTTTTAGACTCCGATCGATTGGTGTACCGCTATGATCCAAGGTTTCACAATCACTCAAAGATTCAAGCTGATTATTTACTTCAGAACGAATTGTTTAGTGATACTGTCTTTGTTTTTCTGAAAAAAGATGGAAGCACTAATGACTACATCTGCAACTCAATTTTTAGAAAAGGATATGACTTTTCTTCTAATTCCCAACGTTTAACCCTTTTGTCGTTAAGAAAACTAGAAAGAAATACTGGGGAAATCCTATATTGCTACGAAAGGGAATAATATTTTCCGTCACCTTCATCCTTGCTCTTGGTCAAGACCAAAGCAAAAGTACATAAGTTTTAAGTGTGATGTATATGGATTCGAAATACACATCGCAGACTTGTTCAACAAGTGGGGGAATTGGGAAGCGAACAAAACATCGTTTTGTTTGCCCAAGCTGTGGTCTCCGAGCCCACAGTGACTTGAATGCAAGTCAAAATTTGCAAGGATTGGGCTATCAGCTGATAGCCCAAGGGTTGTTGTAAACCGACCTAATGTTGAGTCTCGAAAGAGATGACAATAAATCAAAAGCTCGCGAGTTGCCATGGATGAGTACTTGGCGCTAATAATTGGCCCAAAATTGCCAAATAAGTGAACGTAAGTTTTTTCATCAATCTTCACTTTGTTACCGCTGTAAATTTTACAACCGTAAAAATTGAAATTAGGTAGTACATTCGGAATTTGGTTCTGCCCCTATCCAGTGTGTGTCTCAGTGATTAAATCAGAGGGCGAGCTGATATAGTCGAAGTTATGGAGCTCTTTGGAATGGGTGGGTGTCGCAAACTCATATTGATGAAGGTTTTTCCGAAACAAAACAACCAAAACCTTGCTGTTTTCTTGCGAGGCTTTTCTTTCTAAAGTTATCTCTTTTCGTATTAGTGAATCAAAACCTTTCTTAGCTTTCCAACTCATTTTTAAAGCTTACTGGCGACAATCAGCGATTGCTCGAATAATTCCTAATACCTATTTGTCTTCAATACGTTACAATAGCGCGCATTATTAATGCCCTTTTAAGGACACCAATACAATGACGACTCCTAATTGCCCGAAATGCAATTCCGAATACACGTACGAAGACAACGGCATGTTCATTTGCCCTGAATGTGCTCACGAGTGGAACGCAGCTGATGATGCTGCCGGTGAAGCCTCTGACGAACTCATCGTAAAAGATGCCAACGGTACGCGCCTTGCCGATGGCGACTCTGTCACAATTATTAAGAGCCTGAAAGTCAAGGGCGCCTCATCAATGCTCAAGATTGGCACGAAAGTTAAGAATATTCGTTTGGTCGATGGTGATCACAATATTGACTGCAAGATTGATGGCTTTGGCGCCATGCAATTGAAGTCAGAGTTCGTTAAGAAGCTTTAATTAAACGAATTAACCGAATAAACGACCGCCACCAATTTCTCAATTTTGGTGGCGGTTTTCATTTGAATTATCCTCTCTTAAGGGGCTTGATAGAGCTTTTGAACCGACTGTTCAAAGAATTCCATCATCGATGTTGCATCCCCCGTTTCGTAAAACAGACCCAACCTTTCATGAAATACTTCTGAATCACGATTTAAAATAGTAATCGGCCAATAACCGTGTTGCATCAGACAACCGTTCATCATCAAAGAAGCCGTTCTTTTATTCGCATCAAAGAAGAATTGATTGCGAGACAAGAAAAGAAACAACCCAATCGCACGTTCTCTCGGATCTTCAATTTCTGTCTCAAGATACGTGAAACCCTTCGAGGCAATGGCTTGTAATTTTTCTGCTTGTGGCGGACTGTATTCAACACCATCAATCGCAATGGTCATGGTACGAAGAACACCCCACTCCAATGCATCTTCTTTTCCTACAAATTGGTGCAGTGCACAAGCGGATTCCAAACTAACAGAAAAGTCCCCCATCTCCAATTGACGAACAAGTTCTTTAGCTCCATCACCGTAATTTTTCACCTGCATCAAGTCAAAAATACTCACACCACTAACAGATTGCCCTTTTAAAATAGTTTGTGTTTGAGGCAAAGTCGTAGGATTTTTTTCTAAAGTACTCATGCAATTCCAAGTAATTGATGCAAGATTCTTTTTAAAAATCATCGTGGCTTTTTTGGAATCAGCAATAAACGGAATATTGAAATCAAACGATCCCTTATTCCAATAAATCCCATTCAAAGCCTCTTTCATTTGTTGCATTGACATAGTACTTCCCAAAACTAGACGAACTTATAGTAGCGTGTTTTTCTATAGCTTGCACTAAAAATATGCATCAAGCTAAGGAGAAATATTTCTAGTAGTTTTTACCTATGTTTGAGACCATCATAGTGAGCGTACAATCTACGTGTTTTTGCCTATATTGGCATTCGTTAAACACCGTTTTTCTAATCATTTTTATCCACAGGAGATAACGATGGAACAACAGCCTACCGTGTTAAAGCGCTTCATGAATTACATCAAGTTTGACACGCAATCAAACTTAACGAGCGAAGAAACACCATCTACCGCTAAGCAACTCAAGCTTGCCGAATTCTTGGTTGATGAACTCAAGGGTTTGGGTATTGAAAACGCACACATGAGCAAAGAAGGTGTTGTTTACGCCACGATTGAAGCGACGCCCGGCTACGAAGCTTGCCCTGCCATCGGCTTTATCGCTCACATGGATACGTCTCCTGACGCTAGCGACAGCGCTGACAAGAAGCCGCAAATCATCAACTATCAAGGCGGTGACATTGTTCTTAACGCTGAACAAAATATTATTTTCTCTGCCAAGGAATTCCCCGAAATCGTGAAGTATGCCGGTCAAGACGTGGTCTTTACGGACGGTACGACCCTTTTGGGCGCTGACGACAAAGCCGGTATCGCTGAAATCGTTGAAATGGCCGCCTGGGTCATGGCTCATCCGGAAGTTCCGCACGCCAAGCTCTGCTTAGGCTTTACGCCTGACGAAGAAGTGGCCCGTGGCACGGAAAACTTTGACATTGAACACTTTGGCGCTCAATACGCTTACACCTTTGACGGTGATGAAGTGGGTGTTCTTGAAAGTGAAAACTTCAATGGCGGCACGGCTCACGTGACCATCCACGGTGTGGGCGTTCACCCGGGTTTGGCTAAGGGCAAGATGGTCAACTCCATCCGCTTAATGGCCAAATTCATCGATATGCTCCCCGCTGTTGTCTCTCCGGAATGCACGGAAGACCGTGAAGGCTTTATGCACCCCAACGCAATGAACGGTTCTTGTGTTAAGAGCTACGTGAAGATCATCGTTCGTGACCACGACCGTGTTCAATACGAATTAAAGAAGAAGTATCTCCATAAGACCGTTGAACGCTTCAACGAAATCTACGGTGAAGGTCGTGCTGAATTGCGCTATGTTGACTCCTACGAAAACATGCGTCAATACATCGAAAAGGCTCCGAAGGTTTTAGATATCGTGCGCGACGCTTATCGTGATTGCGGTATTGAACCGATTGAAAAGCCGATCCGCGGTGGTACGGACGGTGCTCGCCTTTCTGCTCGTGGCCTCCCCTGCCCGAACATCTTCACGGGTGGCTCTAACTTCCACGGCGTCTACGAATTTATTCCTGTCGCCTCCATGGTGAAGGCTAGCGAAATCGCAGTTGCCTTGGCTAAGAAGTCCGCTACGATCAAGACGCTTGGTTAATCTTTAATCAACGTCAACAATTAAGAGCTTGAAGGATTTTGGTCTTTCAAGCTCTTTTTTGATCGATCTATTATCGAATTTTGAGTTTTGATTTGAAGTATTCACGGGTCTCTTCATCTTCACAATAGATGTAGCACCCCTTCATACCGCGAGTCAACAACGTTCGATACGTATTTTTAATGATTTCATCGACCCGCTTAAGTGTCGCCTGCCGATTGGTTTTCAGTTGCGTCTTCCACCCCTTAAGACTTTGATCTGTACCGGCTCGAGCGTTCCCATCCGTAAGGACTCTGTCATCACGAACGATTAAATCGGGCCCGATAATGACGCCAATGTAATCAAATTCCAAACCTTGGCAAGTGTGAATGCAGCCGATTTCATCAACCTTTGATTCAATCGCCCATAAAGAGCCGTAAGACGAAAGATTCCACTTCTTTTGGTAAGCGCCGTCATCGAGCACAATATCGTATTCGTCTTTCTTTTTACTTACCCAATTCCAACAATAACCGGCCACGACACGAGCCGATTTCGCTTCTGCCTCACGAGCTTTAATGGCATCGTGCATAGCCTGTGCAGTATCAAAGATTCGAACGTCAAGTCCCAATTCGTCATGTGAGTGATTATTCTTGGAAATATCCAAAACATCATCAACCCAGTCCACATAGGCTTGACTGCCGTTACAACGGAACTGAGAAACGAGATCACAGAAAGTAATATTGGCAGAACACGCTTTAGCATGCTTTTTGATTTCGTCTTCCGTACCAATATCTTTCATTGTTACGCGTTGGTTTTCGTCGATGAAAAATACTGACACTCTTGATGAACGAATAATTTCAAGGATTTGATTTTCACCATCGACACCATAAAGACCACTTTTTTCATTTAAACGGTGCGCTTCATCGGCAAGCAAAACATCATAGAAATCTTTAGGACTATCAACAAAGGCCCCAGACCCTTGGAATAAATGACGAATGGCAGACGCGCGATAATTTCCACCCTTCATGCGTTGTTGATACACGGCGCGCGGCGCTGCATTTTTACTGACATAAGCGCACATAATCTGATCGCCCGTCAAACGCGAGAGTAAATTCACCGCAATCACGCTTTTCCCCGTTCCGGGACCACCACGGACAATAATGACTTCTTTAGAGGCTGACTTAGATTTCTCTTTATCGTTTAAAACGCCTTTCACCTTTGCGTAAATTGTTTCATAGGCAACCTTTTGTTCATCAATTAGGACAAACTCTCTTTTCCCATCCAAAATATTTTTAACAACATCGGCCAAGGGTTTTGACGGTCGCATCCGACCACTTTCCAAAACCTCAAACAGTTTTCCACGATCACCGGTTTTAATATGCTTTTTAATAAACTGCCCCAACTTCATTAATTCGGGCAATCCTTTAAGGAAAACCGGAGCTTTATTTAAATAAACCTTATAACGTTCATCGCAAACCGCTGGGTGATTATCGGTGTGATGATTATGCAAATAGGCGCATGGCTGAAGGTCTATCGACTGGTTATAAACGTTTTCATTAAAGTTCTTTATTAATTCAACGTACGACCATGCTTGATAAGAAGGATGCGGGCCTTTTGTGGGACCACGATGCCCGCCTCGAACAGCCAACAAAAGTCCGTCCTCTTCAGCTACTTCAGATGTCGACCACTGTTTTAGTTCAACAACGATGAGAGAGGGGTGATGGTTTTCATCGTAACCGGAAATGAGAAAATCAATGCGTTTTGATGTTTGGGGGACGCCGTATTCGAGGGCTACTCCAAAATCCTCCGGGATTCTGGAACGTCTCAAAACTTTATCCATGGCATTGAGTGAATTCTCCCATGATCGTCGTTCACTAGGAGAAACGCCATGTCCATAGTGCTTATGGAATTGCTTTTCAAGATCATCAACGAGTTCTGTATCAAGAATGCTGTCGCAAAAACCACCGACTGTTGTCTGATAAATAATCATTTTGGTCTCCGGATTCTCATTTGATTCTAACACCCCAAAGAAACAATTCGAACAGTGTTTTCCCCTTGTTTTTTCGCTAATTTTTAAACATTACCATTCATAACTACGTAACAGTACCCACAAGCTTCAAAAAAATCTGAACCCAAAATTCTCGTTCCGTCATAATTAGTGCTTTCCCCTAAAAATATTGACGAAAGATTTCGATGACAAACTTTAATCCCACCGCCATCACTTTCTGCGGTTATCTTATTGTGATGCTGGGCATTGGTTTAATGGCCTGGCGTTACACAAAGAGTTTTAACGACTACATCCTTGGTGGTCGTCGATTCGGCAGTCTTGTGACCGCCTTGAGTGTCGGCGCCAGCGACATGAGCGGTTGGCTTTTGATGGGGTTACCAGGAGCGGTTTTCTTACACGGGATTTCTGAAAGCTGGCTTGCGATCGGTTTAATCATCGGTACCTACTTTAACTGGCGTTGGGTAGCGGCTCGTTTGCGTCTTTATACCGAACGTTGCCACAACGCCCTCACACTCCCTGACTACTTAACCAAACGCTTTGAAGACCATAATCGAGTCTTGAGCATTTGCTTTTCGTTATGGAGTCTTTTCTTTTTCACGATGTATGCCGCAAGCGGCATGGTTGCAGGTGCCCGTCTTTTTGAAAACACCTTCCAAATGGACTATGAAACAGCCCTTTGGTTGGGCGCTTTTGCCACGATTTCCTACGTGTTTATCGGTGGCTTTTTAGCGGTGAGTTGGACTGACACGATTCAAGCCGCCTTGATGTGCTTGGCTTTGATTGTGACGCCTTTTGCCGTTTGTATCGATTTGGGTGGATTGGACATTGCCCTTAACCAGGTCAAAGCCATTGATGCCAATATGTTGTCGCTCACAACCGGTCAAACCGTCATTGGTGTATTGAGTCTTTTGGCATGGGGTTTAGGCTACTTTGGTCAACCTCATATCTTGGTTCGTTTTATGGCAGCAAAGTCTTTGGACGTCTTACCTAACGCCCGTCGCGTTTCCATCCTTTGGATGGTCTTTTGCTTGGGTGGCGCTGTCTGCGTGGGCTTTTTCGGCTCTGCATTTTTTGCGCAACACACCTCTGTCGCCGGAGCCGTCGTTGAAAACCCGGAACGCGTCTTCATCGTTTTGGCGCAAGTGCTTTTCAATCCGTGGATTGGCGGTCTTTTGATGTCTGCTATTTTGTCAGCAGTGATGAGTACGCTCTCTTGCCAATTATTGGTTTGCTCTTCCACTTTAACGGAAGACCTCTATCGTGCTTTTATCCGCCCGAACGCTAAGGGGTGGGAATTAGTGTGTTTTGGTCGAGCTATGGTGTTAACGGTTGCCATGGTTGCCATTTATATTGCTCAAGATCCCTCAAGCAAAGTCTTAAGTCTAGTGAGCTACGCATGGGCTGGTTTCGGCGCTTCTTTAGGCCCAGTCGTTTTAATGAGTTTGTGGTTTAAGCGTATGACCCGAAATGGCGCTTTAGCCGGCATGATCACGGGTGGTTTGACAGTCGTTGTCTGGCACCACTTCGCTTTCTTTGGTTTATATGAAATTTTGCCGGGCTTTCTCTTTGGCGCGATTGCCATTTATCTTGTGAGCCACTTCGGATCTAAACCCTCAGAGACGATAATGAATACCTTTGATGAAGTCACACTCAAAGTCAAACAGCTCTAAAAAGTTAATCGCCCGTTGCCAAAAAAGCTTCGGGCGATTTTCATTGAAGAATATTGATTAATTTTGTTTGCCTTGTCTCATGGCGATGATTGAAATAACGATCGACAAAAGAATGGCTACATAACTCACCGTCGTCACTTGAGTGACTTCAGAAACCAAACCTAAAGCGCCGCCCACAACAACAGCAACTAAGGCCCAACGGGCATCTTGCGCTTTACCGCTGACCATTGCCACAAAAACCGGTGCCACAACACCACAAACATAGATGTTATTGGCCATCAAGAGTAGCCCTAAGATCCCACGATCTCCGTAAGACAAGAGTAATCCCAAAGCACCGATCACTACGATGCACAAGCGAGAAAAACCGATGGTAGGTCGACGGAATAAGTCGTTACTTAAAACCGTTGCCGCCGTGATTAAACACGAGTCGGCAGAGGACAAAATCGCACTCATCAAAGCCAAGAGCAAAAGCGTTTGGCCCCAAAGGGGCAACATTCCAACGAGTTCCATTAAAACCTTGTCGGAGGCAACGCCCGTGGGTAATGCGCTTTGGGCCGCTAAACCGATGACAACAATTAAAGCGGTCATTAAGAAAAGACCGACAACGGCAATCCAGCCCGACTGCAACGCGACTTTTTCATTTTTCGCACTCATAAAGCGAGAAAAAAGCATGGGGCAGACCACGTAACTCCCGCCCAAAAGAAGCAAGAAGTACGTTACTTTTGAGAGACCAAAAGATTCATTGGTGAATTCAAAGGCAGTTCTTTGAAGCGCGACGCTTACATCACTTCTTACATAAAAAAGTAAGAGCAAAAGCCCAACGATCATCACAATCAATTGCAGCACATCACTTTTCATGACAGACGTCTGACCGCCTAAAAGCGTATAGGCCACAATGAAAAGTGAGCCTGCAATTAAAGCGTTTTGTGTGCCCCATCCCGTTAAGAGATCAATCACCTGACTCATCGCAACAAATTGAGCGGCAAGAATCGCAATCCACGCGATAAAGATCGTAAGCGTAATGGCCTTATGAGCGGGCGTTCCCAAGTCACGCTTGACCATCTCGGGCATCGTAAGGGCTTCCCCGTTTCTTACTTTTTTAGCTAAGAAAAGCGTCAGAACCGCCAACCCGATGGCACCTGACCCCAACCACCAAAAAGCGGGCATACCGACTTGATAGGCTAAACCGCACATCCCAATGGTGGCGGACCCTCCGACGCAAGAAGCAATAAGAGAAAAGCTCACCTGTGTGCGAGACGATTGTTGGCTATTGATGAAAAAGCCCGAAGCGGTTTTAACTTCTCGTGCATCCCAAAAGGCAAGAAGTAGGAAAAGTGCGACGTAGAGTAAAAAGGCGGTCATTTAAAAACCTGCGCTTTCACGGCAGAAACCACCGCATCACAAAGCGTCTTTAACTCGTCATCCGTTACCGTAAAAGCTGGCATCAAATAAATGAGATGCCCAAAGGGACGTACCCAAACACCGCGCTCCACAAAATAAGCCGTGAGCGCTCTTGTATTAACCGCACCGTCGAGTTCCACGACGCCAATTGCCCCTAAAACACGAACGTCCTTAACCTCGGCTTCTGAGCGCACAACTTCCAAGCGTTCCTTTAAAACGCTTTCAATATGGGCGACCTTTTCTCTCCAAGGCATTTCATTGAAAAGATCAAGACTCGCGCAAGCCGTGGCACAGGCCAAAGGATTCGCCATAAAAGTGGGGCCATGCATAAAGGCACCCCCCGTTTCACTGTCGGTGCGAGAAATGGTTCGAGCTACATCGCTTGATGTTAATGTGGCCGACAGCGTCAGCATCCCGCCCGTCAGGCCCTTACCTATGCACATGATGTCAGGTTGAACATCGGCCCATTCACAGGCAAACGTTTTACCGGTGCGACCAAAGCCCGTGGCAATTTCATCCAAAATCAAAAGAACGCCGTATTGATCACACAATGCTCGTATGCCCTTTAAATAGTTCGGGTGATAGAACCACATGCCTCCAGCCCCTTGAACGATCGGCTCAAGAACGACAGCGGCGATCTCGTGAGAGCGTTCTTTAAGAATGACTTTTATCGCCTCTAAAGATTCGGGGTTAAACGTTTCATCGAACGCACAGTTTGGTCGCGGTGCAAAGATTTGTTCATGCAAAATGCCTCTAAACAAAGAGTGCATGCCTTCGACGGGATCGCAGACTTGCATAGCACCTTGCGTATCGCCGTGATAACCACCGCGAGGTGTTAAGAAAAATGTTTTCTCCGTCTTACCCAACGCACGCCAATATTGAACCGCCATCTTAAGGGCCACTTCAATGGCCACAGACCCAGAATCGGCATAAAAGATGTGTTGCAAGTTTTGAGGAACGAGCTTTAAAAGCTTTTGCCCCAAACGAATCGCCGGTTCATGCGTAAGGCCCCCGAACATCACATGAGACAATTGCCCTGCTTGGTGCTGAAGCGCATTGATTAATCGCGGATGCGAGTAGCCGTGCATCGTGCACCACCAAGACGATGTTCCGTCAATCAAAGTGCGACCGTCCTTTAACGTGAGCGTGCGTCCCGACGCACTTTTAACGCATTGCACAGGTAAAGGATTCGTGGTTGACGTGTACGGGTGCCAGAGATGATCACGGTCAAAAGCCATTAATTCATCAAGATCGTTCGATTGATTGGTATATAAAGCTTGGATCACCGGCTTGAGCAATGCATCGTCCATTTGACCGTCTGCCTGATAACTAATTGTGGCTAAGAGCGGCACACCCGTGCGCTCACCCAAGGCTTTAAGTGACTTCTCGTTATTTTTTAAGAATCGCTTTTGGTTTTCGACATCGTCACCTGCGCCCGCATCCAAATCGGTTTCAGGGCGTACACGGTTAAGCACCATGCCGATAATGGGGACGCCTCGATTTTTTAGCGCTTCAAGACTTAAGGCGGCGTGATTTAAACACCCCAATTTATTGCCAACCACTAAAAGCGTCGGTAACTGCATCCTTTGCATGAAGTCAAGCATGGTTTCTTCAGAATTCAAAGGAACAAATAGGCCGCCTGCCCCTTCCACTAAAAAGGCATCGGTATCAATCGTCTGAGTGGTAAAGCTTTGCATCAAAGCGTCAATCGTTAAAGTCTCACCCGAAAATTCTGCTGCTAAGTCGGGCGAACAAGCCGGTTCGTAAGCTTTTAAAACTAAGGCTTTTGCACCCGTTTGAAGGTACTCGGAGACGTCCGGCGCCATCAAACCTTGTATATTTCTCACACAACCGGTTTGAACAGGTTTAATGGCCGTAACGGTTTTCTGATGCTTTAAAAGACGTTTTAAAAGTGCAACGGTGACTGACGTTTTACCGACATCGGTATCGGTTCCCGTAATGAATAAACCTCGCATCTTTTCTTACCTTTCACCATAAATTCTTGATGAGCAGAAGTTTGCCACAGAACGTCCTCTTTCTCGAACTTTGTTATCTTCTCTAACAAATCCAAACAGGTTCTTGATGTTCACGTTGTTAGAATGAAATGACGTCAACAACAATCCATGGTCGAGTCGACCGAAGGAGCAAAAAATGAAAAAACTTACAACCCTAGCCCTTATTGCCGGTACGGTCGGCCTCTTAGTGGCCTGTACGAGTGACACGGAGCCTTCCGAGAGCACCTGCAAAATCGATCACATTCAAGACGTCGCTAAAACACAAGGCCTTGATAAGGCCATGACGTTAAGCCAAGCCTGTATCACCAAGGGTTATCAGGACAGCATGGAATGGTTGCAAGACCGAAAGGATGAAGCTCAAGACGTCACTGAAGACTTGAAAGAAAAAGGTGAAGAACTCAAGGATAAAGGCGTAGAGCTCAAAGACAAAGTTGTTGATTTCTCAAAAGAAACCGTCGAAAAAGGCAAGAAACTCATGCAGTAATGAGTCCCCTCATTTGAAAAGCCCGACAAGCCAAAAAGCTGTCGGGCTTTTATTATGGTTGGTTAATTGGATTATTTAACCGTGCAACGAATATCCATTGCCAAACCATCAGAGGTTTTTGCACCGGGTTTGACGCCACGGAAAGCGTTTTCAGCAGCGCAACCTTCCATAATGGCAGCTTTGACTTTGTCAGCCTTTGCCTTTAAGGCCTTGGCGTTTTTGTCTGAAAGCATGACTTGGAAGTGAGCATCAGCGGCAATGGAGTTCACAGAGTTACCACCATTGACGTGTGTGACCACAGCGTCCGGTGCCACTTTTTCAATATTCATGGCAGCACGAGCGGCTGCGTGAACAGCGTTAACATTACCGTAGTCACCGTTAGAGTGACCGCCCGGGCCTAAGATTTCAACCGACAATGTCGTGTTGGCCGCCATCGTCAAGCCGGAGAAAAGGGCTAAGGCCAAAACCGAGCCGCTACGAATCAAAGTACTTTTTTTCATTTTTCTACCTTCCTGACATTACTTATAGATTTCTTCGGTTGTGCGATTGCCCATGGGAGCCACGCCCGGTTCAATCACCTTGCCGTCGGTCGTGTTGAAACCGGCAGCCAACAAGCCCATCATGATGAAGCGGACTTGGCGTTTACCTTCGTCAACACCGTTGCCCGGGATGCCCCATTCATACCACGTGTGACCACCGCCACCGGCAGCAACAGTCCCCAAGTTAACGTTAACGGTCGGCACACCAACGGCAGCCGGCACATTATCATTTAAGGAATAAGACTCTTCCGGCAAAGACTTCACAACGTCAATACCAACGGTCTTAGAGGCTTGCCACAAAGCTTGCATGGCAATGTCGTTATAGTGCGGACGCTTATAAGCGGGACGATCACCGAACCAAACCAATTCCATCTTCAAGGCATTCTTATCACCGCTCTTCACGCCGTACTTAGCGTTTTCAGCATCCAAAGCCGCCTTAAATTGCGGTTCGATCTTACTGCGGATTTCGGAAAGTGGCTCTTGCGTAGCACTACGCATATCCACCATCAGCGTGCACTTGGAAGAACGCGTGCCGTTCGTCGGTTCGTCACAATCGGCCACGCCCACCGTGTACGTGGTCTTTTGAGCCTTCTTGTCCGTATCCCAAGCGGTCTTAATATCAGCAATACCCGCGATAGCACGGTTCATGGCCATGGCGGCAGAGGGACGAGCCTTGTCACCAAGCTTAAAGCCTGCAGGTTCTTGGTATTGAATTTCAAAACGGTAAGAACCGAGATAGTTCGTTGTCGCATCCCCCGGAACCGTGGAGTCAGCGCCAAAGTTAGCAACGATATTTAAAGCGTTGTTACCCTTACCCGTATCTTGGTTGTAGCCGTAGAGTTGCTTCATGCCGCGAAGATTACCTTTACCTTCTTCACCGGCCGTACCGCAAACCCAAACGTCATAGACGGGCTTCACACCGTGCTTTTTCATCATGATGGCCGTTTGCATCACAGCAACCGTATTGACCATGGCGTCTTCATAGCCGGGCACATAAATACGATAGCCACCCTTCTTTTGGGCGTCTTCTAAGCTTGCAAAGCGTTGGTAAGCCTTCTTATAGACTTCGTCTTCGATGACCTTGCCGTTCTTGTCAAACTTGACTTCCAAAGGCAAGTTCTTCAATTCATCGCGCGTTGAAACAACCGGGTCTTTCGCCAATTGCAACTTCACGGGTTCGTAAGGGTTGGAAGCCGGCGGCAATACGCCCGGATTCACCGTATCAATGTGACCTTCCAACACAACCTTCGGAGCTTGCCCCTTAAAGGTCACCTTCTTAGCTTGGTTGGAGTACGTGCCCGGAATACGAACGCAAACATTGTGTACGGCCATGCCGTCAACCTTTTGCACACCGGCGCCCTTCAAGTACCCGTCGGTTTGGGTCATGATGTCTTTCTTATCAAAGCCCCATTCGCTCACCAAGCGACGCGTAATTTCTTCCTGACGACGCATTTCATAGTTTGAAGGTGAAGCGATACGAGCAAGTTCCAAAAGCGTGTTAAAGCGCCACTTTTGAGACGCTTCGCTCGTTAATTCTTTCTGAATCTTTTGCATCACAGCATCGTTATAGATTGCCGTGGCATTGCTTTGAATTTCTTTGGAAACGGTGGGAACGGCGGCGCTTGCAGCAAAAGCTGCCAAAGCCAATGTCAATCCCACGGAAAGTTTTTTCAAATGCATGACCATTAACTCCTTTTTGATTGTGCATGACCAGCACTCTGCCTCTAAATGAATAAGCAAGAGTGCTTAGGAGTTTATGCCTAGTCATCCATTTGCAGTAGGGGCAAAATCCCCATGAGACAAAACCCTAACGAAAAGCCTCTTGACAAGACTTCCTCGTTCTGGGCATTGAGGTCACACTTATTACATTTACTTGCGACAAAAAACGAAAATTCCTTTGTTATTTCGAGGTTTTTCGATATGATTGTGAAGGTTAATTAGGAGACAATCATGATTCATGAATTAGACAAATCCCAAATCGAACAAACGATTCAAACGCAACCAATGTGCATCATCACGTTCGGTGCCCCTTGGTGCATCGACTGCCGTCGTGCAGAACCCTTCTACAAGCGTTTTTCCGAAGAGTTCACCGACGTGTATTTCACGCACATTGATGTGGGCGAACGTGGTGGCAACTGGCACGAAGAATTCAATTTGGCCCACATCCCGACCATGATCTTCTACAAAAATGGTGTTGAAGTTGATCGCATCGTTGAAGTTCAAACGCCGGGCGAATTGAAGGCTTTCATTGAACGCTGCAAGGCTTGATTAGGATCAAGGGTTCGAATCCCTCCCCTTCCGCCAGAATTTAAACGGACCATCTCGGTCCGTTTATTTTTTTCTGAAAAATCTTTTGATTTCATTGTGTTAATAGGTTTTTGCGATAAGTTTTAATT
>DBFZTP010000027.1:0-2432 GCA_048520025.1 Candidatus Aphodousia sp. | reverse complement strand
ATTTACCCTAAATTGTAAAAATTTCTCCTTAAGTCGATAGTAGTACTAACGTTTATGGATTTTTTTAATAATTTCCCTACAATTCGAGGGTCATAGATTGGATTTTTTATGGACACCATTTATCAAACTGCTCTCGACGACACAAAAAAGCCGATGACCTTGATCTGGTTACACGGCTTGGGTGTTGACGGTTCTGACTTCGAAGCCTTTCAACAAGAATTGGCTCAATTTGGCGAAGTCTCAAACGTCAATATGGTTTTGCCGACGGCTCCAACCCGCACGATCACCGTTATGAAAATGGCGATGCCGGGATGGTATGACTTGTTAACGGACATCTTCCAAAACGATCCTGAAGAGGAGTTGGCAGAAGATATCGAAGGCATGAACGCCTCAATGGCATTGGTTCAAGCCATCATTGATGAAGAACGCGAAAAGAATCCCGATACGCCGATTTGGCTTGGTGGTTTTTCTCAAGGCGCTGCGATCGCGCTTTTGACGGGCTATTCTCAAACGGTTCCTTTGCAAGGCATTATCGCTTTGTCGGGTTATGTTCCTAACCATCCGCGTTTTGAAGAACTCTCCGACCTTGCTCAACAAACCCCGACCTTTATCGGTCACGGCACGTTGGACTCCGTGATTTCGATCGCTAAAGCTCGCGAAGGTGTATCGCTGCTTAACGAAAAGGGCGCCACGATTGAATTTTACGAATACCCGATGATGCACGAATTGTGCCCTGACGAAGTTCACGACATCGGTGACTTCATCTTGTCGCATTCGCCTCAAGAAGAAATCGAAGTCAACGAAGAGTAACTTGCACTCCTCACCAAACGCCACGGCCCATCCCGTGGCTTTTTTTCGTCCTTTGGTAGTAATACTCCCATTACAAAAGTCAGAAATTTGAGCATAAGATATTTTTATTGAGACGAAATATTTGAGAAAGTGAGAGTAACGGTATGCCTTGGAAAGCACTGGTTTGGTTTTTAACGATTACGTCAGTTTTTATGTCAGCAAGCTACACCATGTTGGTGCCCTTCTTGCCGATGTACCTTATTGAAGAATTGGGTGTTCATGCGACCGAAGTTAATATTTGGTCTGGGATTATTTTCTCATCAACCTTCTTAATCAGCGCCATCATGGCACCGATCTGGGGTGCAATGGCCGATAAGAAAGGTCGCAAGATGATGGCCTTAAGAGCGGCCGCCTGCTTAGCAATTAGCTACATCTGGGGTGGCATGGTCGAGTCCACTTGGGAGCTTTTTGCCATGCGTTGCTTCCAAGGTTTTTCTGCCGGTCTTTGGCCAGCTTGCTTAGCCATCATGACCTCAGCTGCCCCTAAAGACAAAATGGGCTGGTGCTTGGGTCTCATGCAAGGCGGGATGACAGCAGGAGGTGTTTTAGGCCCCTTATTTGGTGGCGTATTAGCTGAATTCTTCGGCATGCGAGCCTCCTTTTATCTAGCGGGTGCCGCATTAGCTTTAATTGCTGTCGGTATCGTTGTTTTCATTAAAGAAGACCCTTCCGTCTTAAGTCAAAATACGAACGACAAAAAGAACGATGGTGGTTCGTTAAAGCTTTTAAAGGTTCCTGTCATTCTTCGTATGTTGATTGCTGCCGCTGTCGTACAGTTAGCCGTTATGCTTGTACAACCGGTGTTGCCACTTTACATCGCCGAACTTCAAGGTTCTATGGATAACATCGTTTTAGTTAGCGGTATTGTCTTTTCAGTGGTTGGGATTTCAGGTGTGGTCGCTGCGCCTTTGTGGGGACGAGCAGGCACCAATATCGGGTACCGTTGGGCTTTATACATTGCGCTTTTAGGTTCCGGGATCTTCGGCATCGTACAAGCGATTCCTGAAACAATCTCGATTTTCGTATCGTGGCGTTTTATCGGCGGCATCTTCTTTGCCGGCATCTTCCCTGCTATTAATGCTTTGTTTGCAGAAAATACGCTACCCAGTGAACGCGGACGCGTCTATGGGTTAAGTTATGCCTTCCAACAAATCGGTTCCGTTGCAGGTCCGATTTTAGGCGGTTTAATGGCAACATATTGGGGGAACTCTATCGTGATTATGGCCCATGGGGCTGTAATGCTTGTTTTGGTTTTCTTCCTCTATATCCTTCGCCCAAAGAATGCAGAGCCTGGTAACGGGGCTACTATTGATGTCGAAGGCGCCTGTAACAAATAATAAATCGAGAATATCTGTCATCCCGATCATTTAATTATGGTCGGGATTTTTTACTAACAGTGCTAACAGAATTAGAAATGCTTTGAGCGCATATGATAAAAGCCCTGAAGTTTTCACTTCAGGGCTTTTAAATGGGGAGCCAGGCAATGTCCTACTTTCACTGGAAATACAACCAACTATCATCGGCGCTAAGGCGTTTCACTGTCCTGTTCGGAATGGGAAGGAGTGGGACCACCTCGCTATGGT
>DBFZTP010000026.1:0-3888 GCA_048520025.1 Candidatus Aphodousia sp. | reverse complement strand
TACAAATATTTTTATCTGAAATTATTTTTTTTTCATGATGCCCCAGACCCCAATAAAACATTTCCGAATGCTTACGGCACGACCGTTTTCTTAAAAATGTCATTAAAGCTAGCAATATTTCTGTGGGCGACTACACCTATTACGATAGTGCTGACCACCCAGAAGATTTTGAGAAAACAAACATTCTCTACAATTGGCCCGAATTTAGAGACAAACTCATCATTGAGAAATTCTGCCAACTTGGATCAGGCGTTAAGTTTATCATCGGACCGGCGAATCATCGCATCAGTAGCATCAGTACTTATCCCTTTAATGTCTTCGGTGTCACGTGGAGCGAAAATACACCTCCCCACTTGTCACAACTCCCCTTCAAAGGTGACACGATAGTTGGAAATGATGTTTGGATCGGAAGAGCAAGCGTCATTATGCCAGGTGTTTAGATTGGCGATGGTGTCATTATTGCGGCTCACTCTGTTGTCACAAAGGACATTGAGCCCTATTCCATTGTCGGCTGCAAGCCTGCCAAACTTATTCGCAAGCGCTTTGACGATGAGTTGATAGAAAAGCGCGTCAAACCTCTCAATTGATTGGGAGGAAGGATAGCGCCAACTTCAACATTCTAGTATAATAGGCTCATTATGCGAGCGAATAAACCGACTTTTATTTTAGAGCTTCCGTTGGTAACGGGTGATCAGGAACGCAGACTTCTCAAAAAGAAGTTTGCCCTTGCACGCACGCTCTACAATGCCACGCTCGGTCAAGCTATGGGGCGTCTCAAGCGCATGCGCGAAGATGCCCGATGGCGTCACGCTCGCACCTTACCGAAGGGTCGTGAGCGTAACGCTCTCTTTAACTCGTTGCAACGCGAATATCAACTGACAGAAAACGGACTCCGAACGTTAGCCAACAATCACCGCGTGGCTTCCGGTCGTACCGACTTCGGTGCGCACGAAGCGCAGTGCATTGGTCGCACGGTCTATCGAGCGCTCGAACGTTACATGTTCATGGGAGCCGGTAAACCCCGTTTTAAGTCTTTCCGTCAGGGTATCAACTCTATCGAAGGCACGGATAATCGCGAAATCATGTTTAAGCCCGAACAACATGCTGTTGTTTGGCGCAAGCACGCGTACCCTGTGATTATCCCAGAGACGAATTATGTGCAAGAGGCGTTAGCCGATCCGCAGGATGCTTCTAAGTCTCGTCGAGTGAAATTCTGTCGCGTTATCCGTCGAACCGTCCATGGCAAAGAAGCTTGGTATGTGCAACTGGCGCTTGAGGGCCTAGCCCCCGTGCGTCACGTGTATGCGCCTCCTTCTGAACCCGTGGGAATCGATCCCGGTCCTTCGCAGATTGCGGTTTACTCGCCAATGGGTGCCGGACTTTTTCGGTTAGCCCCGGGTGTGGAAAACCAATCTCGCGACATGCGACGCTTGCAGCGAAAGCTCGATCGCTCACGCCGAGCGAATAATCCGGAGAACTTCAATGCGGACGGAACTTGCAAAAAAGGTTCTAAGCATTGGAAGGACTCCAATAACTATTTAAAGCTCAAGACGCAAATCTCAGATATCTACCGACGTCAAGCCCAAACCCGCAAGCGGGATCATGGCACTTTAGTCAATGCCATCTTGCAAATGGGTGGTACCGTCAAGATTGAGAAAAACAGCTACTTGAGCTATCAAAAGAATTTTGGGAAAAGCACTCAACGAAGCGGTATGGGTGAGTTTGTGCAACATTTAAAGCGTTCGGCCGAAAGCGCTAACCTTTGTGTGCAAGAGCTCGATGCCTATCAGCTTAAATTGAGTCAGTACGATCCGGTAACGGATACGTACACCAAAAAGCCGTTAAAACAACGCTGGCACCGCCATGGAATGACCGATACGATTGTCCAACGAGACATCCATTCGGCGTTCTTAGCGTGCTACGCAACGGAAAAGGGACACGATCCGATTCTGCTTTGTGAAAAGTGGACAACTGCGGAACCGCTGTTGAGAGATGCCGGTCTGTGTCTGACGTATCAACCGCGTAACGATCAAGACTGGGCGCAAGCCCTGTTAAGACTCACGAGGGAAGTTAAGCCCATCGGCTTAACGCCAACGGGTAAGCGGTGCATCTTAAATACAGTGTATGCGGGGCAATGTTGCGCCGTCTCGAAAGAGACCACCCAAAGCGTTCCGTATCGGTCACTGTAAGATTCCTCCCGTTTTAACGGTGGGAGGTTCAATTCGTTACTTCACAAGATGCAATGGTGGAATTTTGAACCTGCCGAGTTAGCCGATTTCTTACCAACACTTTGCAATCCCGATCTTGAGAGAGTCCGAAGTGTACTTAAAAAGAGACTCAGCGCCAAATAACTCCTTCGGCCTGAGTCTATCTTGTCAAGTTAACTGGCTTTCCTACTGGCACAAATCAAATTGCATTTTCGTCTTGCAACCACAATTTCATTAAGTCTGCCGGTGTGACAACATCAATGGGGCAATCCGGGTACGCCTTTTTAAAAGCATCGCCCGGATTAGCTTTCGCAGTTTTAGAAAGTTTGCACTCAAAAGCTCTCATTTTTCCGTCTTTGACTTCGACGAAATCAAGTTCATGCGTTTTGTTTCCGCTTGTGCGCCAAAAGTACATCGAAATTGAGTCTTGGCGCAAGCTATGAAATTTCAAACGCTCGATAAAGAAGAAATTTTCCCAAAGCGCCCCCGCATCACGATCGCGTCTTGCTGACATTGGAGAGAAATCATTCATAATGGCATTTCGAATCCCAGTATCAACGAAATAGATCTTCTTCCCCTTTTTAATTTCGTTGGCGAGATTCTTTGCGTACGAAGGACATACTCGAACAATGTTGCATTGTTCAAGCAACGTAACGTAGTCAGCAACAGTTGTTTTGTTCAGCCCTGTTTCACGACTTAAATTGTCATAGTTAACTTCAGAACCGATGTTATAGGCCAAGACACAAACAAGAGCTTCAAATTTGTTGTTCAAACGAATACCGGATAGTTCAAATAAACCCTTATAGAGAATACCATCACAGTAGTCTCGCAGAGTGCGGCGCGCATTTTCTGGATCGATAAAAGCATTTGGGTACGTGCCATAAACAATGAGTCGGTCAATATTCTGACGAAGCTCCCCCCAACTACGAAATGCTGCAATCTCGGAAATTGATTACGGCCACATTTCATACTTGACTAGACGCCCAACTGCCGATTCCTTAACACCCTTAGCCAAGTCCAAGGACGAAGAGGCTGTCGCATAAATTTTTCTGGGTTTTGCTAATCGCTCATTAGCATCCACCAGGCGCTTTAACGTTAAACAGATATTGGGAATTCGTTGTGCTTCATCAATAATCAGCGCCTCAGCCTGCATTAATGCCAATTCAACATCGCTGGCAGAAGACAGTTGTAGCTCTTCACTGTGAGTCGGATCATCGCCGCTATACCATCTAACCGATTCATGTTTTTTTGCTAATACTTCCAATAGCGTTGTTTTACCAGTCCGACGAGCACCAACAATAACAACAGCCTTGGGCGACGTTTCTTTGTCAATAAGAGGAAACAGATCTCGATCAACCAGCGACATATACAAATCTCTATCGTAATGGCGAAATATCGCAATATTTCGTCATCATACTGGAGAATTCTATTTTTGTTTTTGAAAGAAAGGATTTTTAATAGTTAGAACAAATCAATGCAAGTTCGTCTATTACGAAATTTCTAAGGCATAAATGATAAAAGCCCCGAAGTTTTCACTTCAGGGCTTTTAAATGGGGAGCCAGGCAATGTCCTACTTTCACTGGAAATACAACCAACTATCATCGGCGCTAAGGCGTTTCACTGTCCTGTTCGGAATGGGAAGGAGTGGGACCACCTCGCTATGGTCGCCTGGCTAAGCTTG
>DBFZTP010000025.1:0-3162 GCA_048520025.1 Candidatus Aphodousia sp. | reverse complement strand
GTCCAAAGCCCAGTGCCCGGTGTCACATAGAGTTGAGTACGGTCATTAGCTTGATAGTGCCCCGTCACAAAACCGTCATTACCTAGCGCAACAACCGGTTGATACAGCATATAAAGACCGCCGTGAGTATGACCCGAAAGTTGTAAATCCACACCTTGGACTTCACGAGCTCCGGCGGGTTGGTGAGCCAAGAGAATCACGGGACCTTCTGGGACTCCTGCCAGTGCTTTCTTCAAGTCCGGTTGGTATTGGGTTTGACCAAAAAATCGCCCGGCCGCACGATCAATTGTCCCCGCAATAACGAGATTGGCATCCCCTCTCGCAATCACGGCATGACGGTTTTCCATCATTTGGATACCCAAGCTTTCAAAGTAACGCTCCCAAGACAAGGCGCCGTGATACCACTCATGATTGCCCGAGACCGCATAAACACCGTCTTTAGCTTGCAACTGACGATAGGGGGCAACCATCGAGGCAAGCTCTCCCACCTTTCCTTCAATCAAGTCGCCTGAGAGCACGATGGCATCGGGCTTTAAAGCATTGGCGCGTTCAATCGTTGCCTCTAACCATTCTTGATTCATCAAGCGACCGATATGTAAATCCGCCATTAACACCAAACGATAGTTTTCAAATTCACTCGGAAGGTTCTTGATCTGAATTTCAACTCGCTTGACATCGGGCACTTTCAGTGCGGCATAGGTACCGTAAAAAGCCCCTACCATACTGATTGCTAACAGCGCCCACTTCACGCTGTCTCGAGACAATGGCCATGAAACTGACAAACCCGTCAGATTCACCAAACGGCTAATCCAAAAACCTAAGTCCTTTAAAACGAGTAAAGGAAGCATCACGAGCAAGATGTTGAAAAGTGCTTCACACGCAATCAAGACCGTGCGGTTATAGACAGGATTAAAGAAATCTCCACTTAAAAAATAGTAGAAAGTGAACTTTTGGCTCAATAACAAGAAAAATAGTGACAGCAAGAGTTTTGTCTTGAGGCTTACGGCCATAAATGCAGCAAAACTCACTGACACATAAAGTGCAATTGCTAAAGTGACAACTGACACAGTCAACACCATAACGGTACCTTCCTTTCTATTAAGTCGTTCTCAAATTATGAGACTGTAATACGTTCACGTTGAGTGTCACGATGAGGCGGCTCACCAAAGGCACGCTTATATTCACGATTAAATTGACTCGGACTTTCATAACCCACTTCAAAGCATGCCGTTGTCGCATCTTTTCTTTCAAACAACATCAAGCGTTTCGCTTCATGAAGTCGTAATTGTTTTTGGTATTGCAATGGCGTCATGCACGTCACCTCTTTGAAATGACGGTGAAATGTTGAAACCCCCATATGTACATAATCGGCCAACTCGGAAACACTTAAAGATTCTCGGAAATTTTCCTTGAGCCAACCCACCGCACGGGCAATCTGAGCACTAGAACCTTGATGGGCATTAAAGCGACGCAGAGGTGCACCGAAATCACTTAAAAGTAATCGATAGTGAAGTTCTCGCAAAATCATTGGAGCCAAAACAGGGATTTGCTCGGGCTTTTCCGTTAAAAGCACTAAACGCAAAAGCGTTTCGTAGGTATCTTCGCCAACATTACCAACACTCAACGCTTCGTCAGCCACTGCATTAACGCGAGAAGGGGGAGGCAAGGCGTTACAGAGTTCAGCCAAAATCATCGGATTAAGATCCAATGAGATACCTAAATAAGGATGATCATAGGTACTATTGACCGTGCAAAATTGACACGGCACATCAACGCCAACGAGCAGACTATCCCCTTCTGAATATTGGTAGACACGATCACCCATAACCGACCTTTTGCTACCTTGAACGACAAAGGCAAGTGCCGGACGATAAATACTTGCCCCTTCTTGATTTTCCGGGTCTCGTCGATGAAAAGTCAGACCGGGAATACCTGTAGGATAGGCACCACCTTTTTGGCACACTTTAGTAAGAATCATTTTTAAGGCTTTTTGAATTTCACTTAATCGATTATCCGTCATGGTCTGAATCCTCCACTTGTCCTATTTTTGCAATTCTTCTTAAAGAAAACCCACCCATTTCTTTCTCATTATTGCCTAATTCTCTCTCCAATAGAAAATCACATCGGTATTTTTGTAGATAAGTTGCCTTATCTCTCTTTTGATTGGGTTTTAAGAAAAGGCAGAAATAGGCAAATAATCACGAGAATCTGCAAAAAATCCATATCGTTGCGCTCCTAAACTATTTTTTAACAAAAAACACTTCCCCAACTTTGGAAGGACTTTCGCCATGTTAAAAAGAAGAGCTTTCATGAGTACGGCAACTTTAATACCTGCCGCCATCTTATCGGACGCTGTTGCGGCTCGCCCAACGGACAATACTGCGACCGCTCAATTCGACCCGGCATTTTCCTCAATTGAGCAAAACATTTTGAAGGAAGTCAGCGAACAAAATTCGCTTGATGCCAAAATGACAGTTGCGGTCACAATCGCCACCCTTGTGACCATGCAAGGAGAAGATGAACTTCGCACCTTTGTCCCTCGTGCGATTGCATTGGGTGCCAGCGTGGCAGAAATCAAAGAAGCTGCCTATCAATGCACGCCTTATATTGGACTCGTTCGAGTGAAAGAAGCGCTCAATACCATTAACTTTGCGCTCACCGAACACAAGATTGCGATCCCACCCATTGTTGATAGCAACGTCACGCCCGCCAATCGCTTTGAAAAAGGTTTGGCCGTTCAAAAAAGTATTTTCGGTGACGGTATCGACAAAATGCACCAAGCGACACCCGATGAGCAAGCCTTTATTATGAAGCAAGGGCTATCGGCCTATTGCTTTGGCGATTTTTACACTCGCAGCTTCTTGGATCTGAAAGCACGTGAACTCATCACTTTCACCTGTATTGCTTGTTTGGGCGGTTGCGAAAGTCAATTACGAGCGCATCGTGCCGGTAATTACTCAGTGGGCAATACTCGTCAAGATCTGATTGCCACATTGGCCATTGCAATGCCTTATATCGGTTTTCCGCGTACCTTGAATGCACTTGCGATCGTCAACGAAAAATAGTTGACTCACTCCTACTGGAAGATTTTCTGAATTTTGGAAAATCTTCCATTACTACTGAAAGATTTTCCATTTTCTGTAAAATCTTCCATTAGGAAGT
>DBFZTP010000024.1:0-10361 GCA_048520025.1 Candidatus Aphodousia sp. | reverse complement strand
TTGCGTGATCAAGATCGTGCCATTCGAGAATCCTTTAAGAATGGCAAAGGTTTTCCACGCTTCAAAAGTAGAGATTATGGTGACAGTTTCCGATTGCCCCAACCTAAAAGAGAAGACATTGACGAAGTCAACGCTCGCGTCTTTGTCCCGAAGTTAGGGTTTGTGCGTTATCGAAAAAGTCGAGACACGGCCGAAGGACTTGTTCGTCAAGTGACGATCAAACGCGATGGGACGAAGTGGTTTGTGGTGATCACGAAGTTGATCAACTACACACCTATGCAGACACTTGCCGGTGAATGTGGGATCGATTTGGGCATTGCCCAAACCGTCACTACCTCAGATGGCAAGGTCTATCAAATCGACACCGATCACATCAAGGCCATTGAAAAGCAAATTGCTCAAAAGCAGAGGGCTTTAAGCCATAACTACGAGGCTCGACGTCAGTTGGCGAAGTGTGCTTTGGCTCAAGCCTTTGATAAAACAAAACCTAGCCGC
Source organism: Candidatus Aphodousia sp. (assembly GCA_048520025.1). Taxonomy (GTDB): domain Bacteria; phylum Pseudomonadota; class Gammaproteobacteria; order Burkholderiales; family Burkholderiaceae_F; genus Aphodousia. Next base: position 9,866 of record DBFZTP010000024.1, on the reverse strand, counting down.
AAGCGTCGACGCTTGAAGGCGCAGATCCAAAAGCTCTATCAAAAACTTCGCAATATCCGTAAGGATTTCTGTCAACAAACGGCAAATGCCATTGCACGCACGGTCGGGATGGTCTATGTCGAGGATTTGAAAATCCGCAATATGACAGCCAGTGCCAAAGGAACGATAGAAGAACCGGGTCGACGGGTTAAACAAAAGTCAGGTTTAAACAAAGCGATGTTGCGGTTTTCGCCTCATCAATTGGTTTCAAGTTTGGAGTGGGCGCTACTCAAACACGGTGGCTACGTGACAAAGGTTAATCCTGCGTACACGAGTCAAACGTGCCCGAGTTGTGGCCATTGTGAAAAAGAAAATTGCCCCACGCAAGCGAAGTTTGAGTGCCGTCAATGCGGCTATACAAACAACGCCGATGTGGTGGGGGCGATTAATGTATTAAACCGGGGGCGGACAGTCCCTTCGATGCCTGCCGAGTGAACCAACGTTAGTTGGTCAGCAACAGGAACCCACCGAAGGTGGTGTACAGGTTAAAACCTGTGCACTACCCGTAGGAATCCCCTCACTTAATGACATAGATCAGTGAGGGGAGGATGTCAATTAATGTCTTTTAATTCACGACGCAAAATCTTGCCGACAGCGGTCTTCGGTAAGGCGTCAACAAAGACAATTTGACGCGGAATCTTGTAGCCCGTTAATTGCGAGCGACAATACTTCACGACATCATCTTTCGTGATCGAAGGATCCTTTAAGACAATCACGGCCTTGACGGTTTCGCCGGAGCGTTCATGAGGCACGCCCACAACGCCACACTCTAAAATACCCGGCATCGAAGCAATCACGCCTTCGACTTCGTTCGGATAGACGTTAAAGCCCGAGACCAAAATCATGTCTTTCTTGCGATCGGTGATCGTGATCTTACCGGTGGCGTCCATAAAGCCCACGTCACCCGTGCGCAACCAACCATCGCGGAAAACGCCGGCGGTTTCTTCAGGACGATTCCAGTAGCCCTTCATCACTTGCGGGCCCTTCACGCAGATTTCGCCGGTGAATTCCGGAATTCGGCTCGGATCTTCGCAAACGCCCAAATCTTTAAAGCCTTCACCGCGGATCGTCACTTCGGTAGATGGCACCGGGTAACCGACAGAGCCGTCCCAAGGCGCATTGGCCAAGTTGCCACAAACGCCGGGACTCGTTTCGGTTAAACCGTAAGCTTCTAAAATGCCGCAGCCTGTGGTGTTTTTCCAGCGTTCGGCAACGACTTGTTGGATTTGCGTGCCGCCGGCAACGGTCATCTTGATGCGAGAGAAGTCCACGTCCTTGAAGCCTTCTGTATTTAATAAGGCGTTATAGAGCGTATTCACACCCGTATAAATGGAGAACTTCCACTTTTGGCATTCTTTAACCAAACCCTTCATGTCGCGGGGATTGGTGATCAAAACACTACGAGCGCCCCAATTCAAGAAAGAGAGCATCGCCGTGCAAGCAAAGATGTGATAAAGGGGCAATGCGGTCATTGCCACTTCCTTGTACATCTCAAACTTAAGACTAATCCAGTGGCCTGTTTGGAAGACGTTGGCAATCACATTGCGGTGCGTGAGCATGGCACCCTTGGACACACCCGTGGTACCGCCCGTGTATTGCAAAAGAGCGACATCTTCGTTATTGAGTTCAACGGGCGTTAAGCCTCGTGCATGCCCCTTTTCCATGGCCTCACGGAAGGTGACGGCATTGGGAAGATTCCATTGAGGAATCATCTTTTTGACGTGTTTAATTACCGCATTGACCAACAAGCGCTTGGCAAACGGGAAAAGGTCACCCACTTGCGTGGTGATGACGTGCTTAACGGGCGTGCGATCAATGACGCGCTCAAGCGTTTTAGCGAAGTTTTCAATGATGATAATGGCCTTGGCGCCAGAATCCTTGAGCTGGTGTTCAAGCTCACGAGCGGTGTAAAGGGGGTTGACGTTCACAACGACGAAACCTGCGCGCAAGATCCCAAATAAGGACACGGGGTATTGCAAGAGGTTGGGCATCATAATGGCAACACGGTCACCCTTTTGCATACCGGGTAAAGATTGCAAATAAGCCCCCAAGTCGTTTGACATATCAAACGTTTCTTGTGCCGTGAGCGTCACATCCATATTGGTGAAAATCGGCGTTTGAGGACGATCGTTGACAATCTTATCGAGCACCGCGGGGATGCTCGCAAAGCCATCGGGATCAATCGTTGCGGGGATACCTTTCGGGTACTGAGCAAGCCAAGGAAATTCGGTCATTTTAACTTCCAAAAATTGAGTTTTAATCCGATACTGATAAATAACAGATTAGCGTATTTTTCAGTAACAAGCGAGACATTTTGTCTCGCTTATTGAATTTTGTGCGCAGCTATTTTTAGGCTAACGTCAAGCAGTGACGAGCGTAGCTCTTAACGTCTTCCCAATCGGTGTAATCAATCACCGTCTTGGGATCCGTTGGGCCCTTGGTGGCCTTCATGATCATTTGAACGAGTTTCGTTTCAAACCAACCCCAATTCGGATAGTCGATTTTGCCGGCGAAACACTTCACATCACGAGGCGTCCACGGGGACTTCTTCAAAAACTTTTGCATGTAAGCGTTGCCTTCAGGCGTAGCCTTTGCGGGCACGCGTGCAAGCACCGTGACATTGAAAAAGCTGTGCGGTTTTTTGTCCAAAACATCTTTGTTTTTGGCAATAAAATCCATGAAGGGTTGGGCATACTTGCCGTAAAGAACCGGGGCGCCAACAATGACCAAATCGTACTTGTCCCAATTGAGACCTTCACGATCGGCTTCGATGACATCCATCATGTCGGCTTGGTTACCTTCGGCAATCACCGTTTCCCAAATACGGCGCGAAATACGGGCCGTGTGCCCATCTCGGCTGTGATAAACCACGAGCACAGATTTCATGTTTTTCTCCTAACTTTCCGCTCAAAGTCTATTCATATTTTGCGCGAAAAAATCTTAATGTTTAAGCCTAAAACGAAAAGTAGACGATTGGATGACCTAAAAACCTATCGTTTCTACTAATATCCGAGGGCAAATGTCGGACAATTTTTGGGCAAAAGGGTGATTGTATGGGAATTTTGTTGTATTTGCTTAAAAATTAAGCTTGTCGGAAAACGGAAACCAGCCACTCCATTAAATCCCGGGGATCGACGGCTACGTATTGAGTGCTCCATTCGCCAATGTCTTGCACTTGTCCCAGATACCCCCAAGAGGCAGCGGCAAACGGCATGGGCAATTTGCCGGCAGCTTGCGCATCTCGAATGTCATCACCAACGTAGACACATTCGGTGGCTTCTCGAGCGGTTTTTTGTAAGGCAATAATGAGATTGTCCGGATGGGGTTTTAATTTCATCGTTGCGTCACCGCAAACCACAACGGCGGCGCGATTGTAGAGTTCGAGTTTTTCCAAAATGGGTTTGGCGAAACACTCAAATTTATTCGTGACAATGCCCCATTGCCAACCTTTTTGCTCAATTCGAGAAAGAAGTTCATTAATGCCGGTAAACGTTTCAATATTTTCCGTGCAGTGAGCTTCGTAGTCGTCAAGAAACTCTTTTTTCGTTTCTTCAAAAAGGGGATCGGTATCGGGCATATCAAGACCGATTTTGAGTAACCCACGAGCCCCCATGCCTGCGAAAGGACGAACAGTGGTGTAGGGGAGCGGTTCAAGATGGCGTCTTTGACGAAGACGATTGACGGCATCAACTAAGCCCGGTGCGCTATCGACCAAGGTGCCGTCAAGATCAAAAAGAATTAACGGTTTCATTTTGATGGGAAGAAAGAGAACAAAAGAGGCGCTCGATTGAGCGCCTCTCTCTATTTAACGATTAAAGAGTCAAACTCTAAAACGTTATTATTGAGCGCGCGTGCCGACAACTTCGACAACAGCACGACGGTTCGGAGCCAAGCACTTGATCAAGCCCTTGCCATCTTCACACGTCACGACCGGTTCAGCACTGCCCTTACCTTCGGTTTGGACCTTGTCAGCCGGAACGCCTTGACCGACCATGAAGGTCTTCACAGCGTTAGCACGACGTTCAGACAAGCGTTGGTTAACGGCGTCAGAACCGATGCGGTCGGTGTAGCCCGTAGCCATCACGACTTCAACATTCAAACCAGCCATACGAGCAACGAGTTCTTCGAGCATGGCCTTACCTTCGGCCTTCAAGTTGGCGGAACCGAAGTTAAAGAGCATGTCAGCAGCCAAAACGATCTTGCCGGAAGCAACGTCAGAGTCACATTCGACGCCTTCGGCCAAAGCCGGGGTCCAGTAACCGGTACGAACACATTCGTTGTAGTTCGTCATCACCGTAGCCTTAGAGGTAGAACGGACATACGGGAAAGAATCGGCAGCAGCAGCGATACCAGAGGTGGCAAGCATAGCAACCAATGCGGCGCTCAAAGCGATAGTTTTTTTCATATCTAATCTCCAATTGGATCTCTACGGTTATTTCTAAAATACAGGCGAACCGTTACGCCCGTGGTTTTCACAATCTCACAGCCCTCGCGAGTGGCTTACCGTGAGACGAAAAACCATTAATCAAACTCTATTGTGCCACTTTTGGGCGAGTTCATGGGCTTTTATGTTAGTCAGATGTCTTAGTTCAACGCATTGTTGTTTTTTAACAACCAATTCACCGTCCACCCAAACATGAGTAATGTCCTCACGTCCTGCACTATAGAGCAGTTGCGTGTGTGCGTCAAAAACAGGGACAGTATTAACGCCAGCCAAGTCAATAGCGATCATGTCAGCGTCTTTACCGGCCTCTAACGATCCGATGCGATCGTCCCAGCCAATCGCTTTAGCGCCACCCATCGTGGCTGCGTAGAGCAAGTCTTCAACCTTCATGCTCGTGGGTTCGCCTGAGACGGCTTTGCCGAGCATGGCCGCCAATCGCGTTTCACCCAATAAATCTAACTTGTCGTTACTGGCTACGCTATCGGTACCGATCGCGATGTTGATGCCCAAATCCATCATATGTGCGATAGGCGCAAAGCCACTGGCTAACTTCAAGTTCGAGCACGGGCAGTGACAGACGCTGGCCCCCGCCTTAGCCAAAAGTTGCATTTCATTTTCATCAGGATGAACGGTATGCACGGAGACCAAGCGGTCAGATAAAAAGCCCAATTTCTGCAAGCGTTCAACAGGACGCATGCCGTACTCTTTCATGGACGTTTCAATTTCGTTTTGCGTTTCATCGACGTGCATGTGAAGTTTCGTGTCGTACTTATCGGCTAAATCGCGGCAACGAACAAGCGTGGCATCATCGACCGTATAGGGGGCGTGAGGGCCAACCGAGACGCGAGTTTTTTGATGACCTTGGAAATGATTCAACACTTCTTCAGCGCAGGCGTAGTATTCATCTGCGTCTTTGGCCATCGCAGACGGAAAGCCGATAAAGAGGGCAGAGACCGTGCATTTCATACCGGCTTCATTAAGACCGCGAGCAACATCAATGGGGAAGAAGTAGTGGTCGTTGGTGCAGGTGATGCCCGAGCGCAGCATTTCTTCGCCGGCCAATAATGAGCCTTCGTAGCAAAATTCCGGGCTCATGAGTTTGCCTTCGGCCGGCCAAATTTTGGTCGTTAACCAATCCATCAACGGAAGGTCGGCACCCATGCCGCGCAAAATATTCATCGGAGCGTGGGAGTGGGCGTTGACTAACCCCGGCAACACAATTTGGTTAGGTAAGTGATAGACCGTTTGAGCCTCAACGTCGGCTGTTTCTGCTGTGGGCACGACTGCCACAACTTTGCCTTCATCAATTAAAACGGAGTGTTGCGCTAAAACAGCGCCTTTCGGTGCCATGGGCATAACCCAACCGGCGTGAATCAGGGTTTGAACTCGCATGCTAAACCTCTTTAAATAATGATTCTGAGATTGTATCAAGCTCAGCCACTGTCGTACCGTTTTGTTGGACTTGGGCGACTTTTTTGAAGAAAAATGCGTAAAAGTCTCCGAAACTTTTAAGTTGTATCGAAAAGCATCTTCCTAACTCATTGTTTTTTAAGGTGGAAATGATGGGTTTGGATGGGGAATTTTTCGGTCAAATTCTGATAAAATCAACAGGTTATATTTCTATTAAACGGGAAACTCATCAATGTCGGATAACGAAGATATCAAAAACGAAGAAACGTTGATTGAAGAGGAAGAACAAACGGAAGGTTCTGAGATCGGCTCCATGGTCGATATTGCTCAGGAGCTTTTGCCGGTTTCGCTTGAAACCGAAATGAAGCGCGCTTATCTTGACTATGCGATGAGTGTGATTGTCGGCCGTGCCTTGCCTGACGTGCGTGACGGTTTAAAGCCTGTGCACCGTCGTGTGCTCTACGCCATGGAGCAAATGGGCAATACCTACAACCGCCCGACCAAAAAGTCGGCTCGTGTGGTTGGGGACGTGATCGGTAAATATCACCCGCACGGTGACTCGGCTGCCTACGAAACGATTGTTCGTATGGCTCAACCCTTCTCACTTCGTTACCCCTTGGTTTACGGTCAAGGTAACTTCGGTAGCTTGGACGGTGACTCGGCTGCTGCTATGCGTTACACGGAAGTGAAGTTACAGAAGTTGGCGGGCGAAATGTTGGCCGACATCCGTCGCGGTACGGTGGACTTTGTTCCTAACTACGACAACTCCGAAAAAGAACCGACGGTGTTGCCGACACGCTTACCTCACTTGTTGATTAACGGCAGCGCCGGTATTGCTGTGGGGATGGCAACGAACATTCCGCCGCACAACTTGGGTGAAACGGTCGATGCTTGCGTGCATTTATTGAATAACCCGCAAGCCACGATTGACGATTTGATCAAATTTATGCCGGCGCCGGACTTTCCTACCGGTGGCATTATCTTTGGGTTAAAGGGTGTTGTTGACGGTTATCGCACGGGGCGTGGTCGTGTGGTGATGCGTGCGAAGACCCACTATGAAGAGTACGACAAGGGTCGTCGCACGCGTATCGTTGTGGACGAAATTCCGTATCAAGTCAATAAGAAAGTGCTCGTTGAGAGCATTGCTCACTTAATTAACGAAAAGCGCATTGAAGGCATTTCTGACTTACGCGACGAAACCGATAAAGACGGTGTTCGCGTGGTGATGGATTTGAAGGCCGGTGTTGTTGCCGATGTGGTTTTAAATAACCTCTACAAGATGACGCAGTTGCAAGACTCGTTCGGTATCAACATGGTTGCCTTGGTTGACGGTCAACCGCAGCTGCTCAATTTAAAACAAATCATCGAGGCTTTCTTGATGCATCGCCGTGAAGTGATTACGCGTCGTTGCATCTTTGACTTGCGTGAAGCACGTGGCCGTTGCCACATCTTGGAAGGTTTGGCCGTTGCTTTAGCCAATATCGATGACTTTATTGAAATCATTCGCAATGCACCGACCCCTGAAGTAGCTAAGACGGGCTTAATGAGCCGAGGTTGGGGCTCTGCTTTTGTGACCGATCTTTTGTCTCGCGCCGGTGAAAACGTGGATGGCTTCCGTCCGGAAGGCTTGGACGCTCACTTCGGTATGCACGTTGATGAACAACGCTACTACTTGAGCGAAACGCAAGCTGACAGCATTTTGCAAATGCGCTTGCAACGTTTGACGGGCCTTGAACAAGACAAGATTCTTCAAGAGTACAAGAACGTTACGCTCAACATCATCGATTTGTTGGACATTTTGGCCAACCCCGAACGCGTTCGTAAGATCATCGAAGACGATCTCTTGGAAATTAAGACCGAATACAACGATGATCGTCGCAGTGAAATCGACCCGACGGGTGACCCCAACTTCGATCCGCGTGATTTGATCCCGCGTCGCGAAATGGTGGTGACTTTGACGCGTGACGGTTACATCAAGACGCAACAAGTGTCTGACTATCAAGCCCAACGTCGTGGCGGCCAAGGTAAGAAGGCTGCAACGATGAAGGAAGGTGACTTGATTGATCAACTCTTTATCGCCAACTCTCACGATCGTATTTTGTGCTTTAGCAATTTTGGTCGTATGTACTGTCTGGATGTGTACTCCTTGCCTGAAGGTTCTCGCACTTCCAAGGGCCGTCCGATCATCAATTCCGTGCCTTTGAGTGAAGGCGAACGCATCACGGTGGTGTTGCCGATCACGGACTTTGACGACAAGCACTATGTGTTTATGGCAACGGCCAACGGTGTGGTGAAAAAGACCCGCTTGATTGACTTTGCTAACGTTCGTCGCTCCGGCATTAATGCCGCTGGCTTAGATGACGGCGACCACTTAATTGGTGTGGCTATTACCGATGGAGAACACGATGTGATGCTCTTCTCGGATGCCGGTAAGTCGGTTCGCTTTGCCGAATCTGACGTTCGTCCGATGGGTCGTAATGCTCGTGGCGTTCGCGGCATGATGTTGGAAGAAGGTCAACAAGTCATTGCCATGTTGGTGGCCGAAGACGAAACGCAAACGGTATTGACGGCAACGGAAAACGGTTTCGGTAAGCGCACCGACATTGCTGAATACACCCGTCACGGTCGTGGCACGAAGGGGATGATCGCTATCCAAACAAGCGAACGCAACGGCAAGGTCGTGGCAGCCACTTTGGTTCACGACACGGACGAAATCATGATGTTGACCCAAAAGGGCAAGATTGTGAGAACGTCGGTGAAGGATATCCGAGTGCTTAAGCGCGCCACGCAAGGCGTGACCTTGATTGCCTTGAAGGACGACAGTTTGGCCGCTATCTCTCGTATTGCCGAAGAGGATGTGGACGAAGAGGAAAAGGTGGAAGGAGCTCAAGAGGTAACGACTGAAGTCGCTACTCCTGAACAAACTCCTGAAATTCAAGAAGAAGCCGGTGACACCGCTTCTGAGTAAACGCGTATGACGCTTTATAACTTTGCCCCGGGGCCGTCGGTTTTGGCCCCGGCGGTAAAAGAAAAACTGGCTGCGATGGTATTGGATTGGACTGACGGTTTGTCGTTGGCCGAATACCCCCATCGCAGTCCTGCATTTGAGGCACTTCTTGAGCAAACGCGCCAAGGGGTTCGTCGCCTTTTAAATATTAGTGAGAACTACGAAGTTCTCTTTTTAATGGGCGGAGCCAGACAGCAATTCGATTGGATTGCTCGTAACTTCTTAAAAAAGGGTGCGCTTTACTGGGTAAGCGGTCATTGGTCAAAAATGGCCGCCGAGATGGCAAAGCCCTTTGGTGAAGTAACGAGCCTTGAGACCATCAATGAAACAACCGATGCAACTCACGCCGATTATGCGTTTGTCTGCGTCAATGAAACGATTGATGGGATCGAATTTCATCATTTACCGAAACTTTCCGTTCCTTGGGTCGTGGATGCTTCAAGTAACATTTTTTCGCGTCCAATGGACATGACGGGCGTCGGTTTACTGATGGCCGGCGCTCAGAAAAATGCAGGCATTGCCGGTGTGACCATTGTTGTCATTCATAAAGACTTTTTAGCCAAGGCCGATGTGGGCGAAAAAGATCACCTCTATTCTTATAAGGCTCATGCTAAAGCGGGCAGCATGTTGGTGACGCCACCAACCCTAGCCATTGGCGCGGTCAAGTGCGTGCTCGATTGGATTGAGGGCATGGGTGGCATTGAGGCGATGGAAAAAATCAATGCTCAAAAAGCCTCACTAATCTATAAGACCATCGATGAGAGTAACGGTTTTTACCGTCCTCGCGTTGAAGGGGAAATTCGCAGTCGCATGAATGTGGTGTTTGATTTACCCAATGAGACGCTATTAGAAGAATTTCTCAAGGGTGCTCAGGAGCGCGGTTTATTAAATCTTCGTGGTCACCGCAGTGCCGGTGGTATTCGAGCTTCGATTTATAATGCTATGCCGATCGAGGGGGTGAAGGCC
>DBFZTP010000023.1:0-32436 GCA_048520025.1 Candidatus Aphodousia sp. | reverse complement strand
AAATGAATTGGAGTCGGTGTTTTAAAGCAATAAACAGCGATAAACAAAGGAAAATAGTTGATTCAGTTATTCAGTTATTTTTCCACGCAGTTATTTTTTGAGAAAGTGGTTTTGATATGTTCAATCAATTTGTTACGACAGAGCCTTACAGTTTTGACGATGTTACGTCTTCACCTGTTACCCCTGTTACCCCTTCGCAAGAAGTTGTCCGTTTAGGACGTCTTCTTCCTTCTGATATCTATTTAGGTTGCGCGAGTTGGAATTTCCCAGGCTGGAAGGGCATCGTGTGGGGAGATACAAGTGGCGTTGAGGATTTGACCCGTCGTGGTTTGGCGGCTTATTGCAAGCACCCCGTGCTGCGCGCTGTCGGTGTCGATTGGTCTTTCTTCGGTACGTTAAACGAAATGGCTTATGCCGCCATGGCTCAACAAGTCGATGAACGTTTCCGTTTCTTAGTCAAAGCCCCTCAAACTGTCACTGATGCGGTAAAGCGTGACCCCAAAGGTCGCTTCCGCTCCCTTAATCAAGAGTTCTTAGACGTTCATGCCACGATGCATGAATTCGTTTACCCCGTTATTAACGGTTTGGGCGAAAACGCCGGTCCTTTGGTTTTCCAATTGTCTCCGATTCCGCGTCCGCTTTTGCCCACGCAAGCCGAGTGCTACGCCTACATTGACCGTATCGCTCAATTCTTTGCGGATTTGCCCAAAGAAGTCGAAGGCGAAACGCCGACCTATGCCGTTGAAATTCGTACGCCCGCCATTTACACCAAGCGTTTATTGAATGCTTTGCGTGGCACGGGTGTTCGTTTGGTTGTGGGTGTTCACCCGTCGATGCCTGACGTTATTCGCCAAACAGCTGCTTTGCGTTACTTTGAAGATCCGGAAGCCGAGGGCGAAGATTGGACGATGAAGGGTCCGTTGATTGTTCGTTGGTCTTTGAATCCGATCCAACGTCACGGTGTGGCCAAGATGACCTATGCGCCCTTTAATCGCATTGTGCATCCGGATCCCGCTACGCGCGCTGGCCTCGTGCAATTAGTGAATGTTGCTCACAAGTGCGGTCAAAAGAGCTTTGTGATCACCAACAATAAGGCCGAAGGCAGTGCACCGTTAACGATGGTGGATTTGGCAAAAGATATTGTTGCCAAATTGACTGCCGATAAAGACGCACAAATGGATCCGCGCCAATTCTAATGGCCATCATTGACATTACGCCAAAGATTCAAGCCGCCTCTCCTGTATATCCGGGGGATGCGGCTTTGTCGATTGAGCTGACGGCAACGTTTCCTGCGCGAGTTTCTGCCTTTCGTATGTCACCGCATTTAGGTGCGCACATGGATGCCCCTTTGCATCTGAACGTGCCCGGTGATGTGAGTCAAATCGCGCTTTCTCGCTTGATAGGGGAATGCAGAATTTTGCATTGCGAGGGATATAAAGTTATTGAGTCCCAACATATCCCCGATCATCTTTCAGCCAAGCGCGTATTGATCAAAACAGGGTTCGTGATGCCCGAGCAATGGACGGATAACTTTGCCTATTTAACGAAAGAGGCGGTTGAAAAACTCGTTCGTTTGGGCGTTGATGTTGTGGGGATTGACACGCCCAGCATTGATAGCGCTTTGAGTGAAACGTTGCCTGCGCATTGTGTCGCGATTGATAACGGGTTGCTCATTTTGGAGAATTTGGCCCTCTCCGAAGCCCATAAAGACGTTTATACTCTCATCGCATTACCGCTAAAAATTGAAGGCTTGGAAGCGAGTCCCGTTCGAGCCATTCTCATCGATAAGGAATAATGATTCATGCCCGAAATCTTTAAGAAAGATCAGATTATTCGTTTTGCCCACTGTGACCCAGCAGGTATTGTTTATCATCCGAATTTTTATGTGATGTTTAACGGTCTTTTGGAAGACCTCTTTCGTGAAGGTTTAGGATTGGCTTGGGAAAAGCACAGTTTGAAGGAAATTGTGATTCCTGTCGTTAACATCAAGACGGATTTCTTTAAGCCCTTTCACATTGGTGACGTAGGGGAAATGAACATGTGGATTTCTCATCTTGGGAAGAGCTCCATCACCGTTCAAATCGAGTTTTATAAGGGTGATGCATTGCACGTGAAGTGCGAAGAAACGATGGTTTGCGTGAATCCGGAAACTGGTCTTTCAACGCCGATTCCCGATACGCTTCGCGAAAGAATGCAAAAGTATTACTTTGAAGGCCAAACGCAAATGCCGCTCTAATCATTTGAGCTAGCAAGGCAATTCATAAAAGGTCGTGGCACTGGGGGTTAAACTCTTTGCCACGATTTTTCTTTCTTCGGTCAAATCAGAAACATAAAAAACATCGTCGCCCAATGCTTTGCGAGCGGCCAAACAATGAGCATTGTCTAATTGATGTTTTAAATGTTTGGCAACAGCGGGGCCGGGTTCATAAAACGTCACATTCTCGCCCACGATGGATCGGATGGCAGGCATTAAGAAAGGGTAATGGGTGCAACCCAATACCAACGCATCAATACGTCCTTCAATCATGGGATCAAGATACGTGTGTAGTAGTTGCAAGGTGGCGGGCGTTTCTAATTCGCCTCGTTCGACACATTCCATTAAGCCGGGACAGCCTTGTGAGTAGACGGTAGCGTGAGTTGCGAAGGCTTTCAAGAGTTCTTGATAGCGAGCCGAGTGAGCGGTGCGCGTTGTAGAAATCATGCCCACGCAATGCGTTTTGGAATGTTCAACGGCAGGTTTAATGGCGGGTTCCACCCCTAAAATGATTTTGTCAGGGTACGTTGCCCGAAGCGTTTTAATCGCTTCAACGGTTGCGGTATTGCAAGCAATGACAAGCGCTTTGACGCATTTGTGGTTAAAGAGAAAATCAGCGATTTTAAGCGCCCGCTCGACAATGTACGAGTGCGTTTGGTCGCCATAAGGCGCATGACCGCAATCGGCAACGTAAATGAAATTCTCGTGCGGCAAAGCCTCTCGCGCGGCATTAAAAATCGACAGACCGCCCCAACCTGAATCAAAAAAGCCGATTGCTTGATCTTGCATCTTAATCTTCCTTTGGAGCTCCTCGTTTAGCAGGTTTCCATGCACTTAACATCACGGCAGAGATAATTAAGGCAGCACCCGTTAATTCGGACAATCCCATTTGTTCTCCGGCAATCCACCCGATGATGCCTGCAAAGACAGGCTCCAATGAGTAGGTGAGCGTCGCACGCAAGGCGGAGACGTATTTCAAAGCCCAACCGATCCCGAATTGCACGAAGGCCACAATCATGGCCAGTGCCGAAATGCCGGCAATCAATTGAGCATTAATAACCGTCGGTCGAACCGGTTCGTAAAAAAGAAGCGTGACAGCCGACATCGCTGCAACAAACACCAGTTGCGTGAAACTTAATTGCAACGGACGACAGCCCGGCGCAAATTGGCTGATCGTGAGAATTTCCCATGCACAAATAAAGGCACTTAAAATCGTGATCCATTCGCCCCATTGACCGGTAAAACTCATCTCAAAGGGGTTGGCGAATAACGACATGCCGGCAAAGGCCATGATGACTGCAATGAGAATCGTCGTCGACGGTTTTTGTTTAAAAACGACCCATTGGCACAAAGGCACAAAAGCCACATAAAGTCCCGTTAAAAAGGCACTCGTACTGCTATTGATGTCTTGAAGGCCCACGCACTGTAAGGTGTACGCAGCCCAAATGGTTGCCCCCACCACAAAGCCTGCTTTCCATTCATAAGGGGTGATTTTGTCTACACGCCCCTTAATGATGACAAACATAATGAGTGAAGCAAGCGTAAAGCGAGCCAACACCAAGATAACCGGATCAATAAAGTCCAAAATTGTGTGAATGGTTAAAAAGGTACTCCCCCATAAAAGGGTCACCAATACCAATAACCATTGAGCATAAAAAGGGCGATGGTCCGTCATTTGAAAAAATTAGAAGTGTTCGTTATCGGCTAAGTAACGCCATTGACCAAGAGGGAGTTTGCCGAGGCGGACATTGCCGACTCGAACGCGTTTTAAGCGCAAGACTTTCAGTCCCACGGCTTCGCACATACGACGGATTTGACGCTTTTTACCTTCTTGGAGAATAAAGCGCAATTCATCCTCGTTTAACCACGTGACTTTAGCAGGTAAAAGCTCTTTCCCGTCCAAACTTAAACCGTGGTTGAGCAGCGCCAAGTCTTCTTCAGATAAGTCCGGCGCCGAGCCATCCATCATGGCCACACGCACGATGTACTCTTTATCGATTGTGCTGTTTTCGCCAATGATGGTTTTGGCCACGCGCCCGTCTTGCGTTAAAACCAAAAGGCCGACGGAGTCAATGTCTAAGCGCCCGGCCGGCACTAAATGCATCAGCTGTGAGCGAGAAAAACGTTTAGAAGAAGGATCTTCTTCCCAATGATTTTCTGGCGTCACTAAAACGCGAGCCGGTTCATAGCCGTCTTCGGCCTGACCGCTCACGTAACCGATCGGTTTATTCAGAAGAATCGTGACTTGTTGGCCTTGCAAAGCCTTGGCTTTGGAAGAGATTTGAATTTTTTGTGAGGCCGTGACTTTTTCGCCAAGTTCAGCCACATGGCCATCGACACGAACCCATCCCTTTTCAATCCAACTGTCAGCTTCGCGACGCGAGGCCAAACCCAATTCACTCAAGCGCTTTGATAGGCGCATTAATTCTTCTGCCATAACATTTATTCCTGGCGTTTTAAGCGGCCGCACGGCCTAAACGGTCATGCACGGCGTCCCAAAGACCGCCTTGTGCAGGGTTTTCAATGATGATGAGATCGGCATTGACGGCATCGAGTTCATGCAAACGTGCATAAAGAACACGAGCATAGTCCGCCGCTTCCGAAGCGGCCGCAAACCATTTGACGACATTTTTAGGCGTTTCTGCCATTTGGCTTTGAGGCGCCATGACGGCTAACTTTTTGTCGGTAAACTGCGAGATCGCCACTTGAATGTCATCGACCAAAATCACTTTGGTTTTGGGTGCATAGTGACTCTTTAAAGTGCCTGATGCGCGGGGAGAGTCTTTGCTGCCGTCAGGCACGGCACAACCCAAAGCCTCTTCAAGCATGGTGCGCGTTACTGCCCCATGACGAAGAATTTCAGGGTGTTCGCCCGACAAATTAATGATGGTGGATTCGACCCCAACGTCACATTCGCCACCGTCCAAAATCAGATCAACCTTACCGCGAGGCTTTTCACCCAAATCGTCTTTGACGTGTTGGGCAGAGGTCGGCGAAATGCGACCAAAGGTATTGGCAGAAGGCGCAGCAATCCCACGGTGATGTTTACCGGCAAAGGCTTTAATCAACGCACGGGCCCAAGGGTGCGAGGGCGCGCGAAGACCGACGCTATCTTGACCGCCCGTGACCCAAGCACCGACATGGTCGGCCTTTTTCAAAATCATGGTCAAAGGGCCCGGCCAGAATTTTCTTGCCAACGTATACGCTGATTGGGGAATATCCACGGCCCAATGATCCAATGCTTCTTCGCCCGTGATGTGAACAATCAACGGATGATCGGCCGGACGGTTTTTGGCCGCAAAAATTTTGTGTACTGCCTTTTCATCATCGGCATTGGCCGCAAGGCCGTAGACCGTTTCGGTGGGCATGGCAACAAGGCCGGAGCACTCTAAAACGTCGACGGCCGCACGGATCGCTCTTTCATCAACAGGCGTTTGCATTATTGGGGCTCCGGTAAACCTAAAACATCAGCCACTTGTCGGGCGCAGTTTAAGGCTTCTTCCATCGTACGACCCAAGCACGTTACGTGGCCCATTTTGCGGGCACGGCGGGCCTGAGCCTTGCCGTAGAGGTGAAGTTTGGCGCCGGGGATGGCTAATACTTTATCCCAAGCAGGCTCTCGCATTTCTTCACCTTCGTACCAAATGTCACCCAACAAATTAAGCATGACAGCAGGGGAGTGTTGCGTCGTATCGGCTAAAGGCTGCCCCGTCATGCAACGAAGTTGTTGTTCGTATTGATTGCTCCAGCAAGCGTCAATCGTGGCGTGGCCTGAATTGTGCGGGCGCGGAGCCATTTCATTGGCTACGATATCGCCGTTTTTGAGCACGAAGAATTCAACGCAAAGCACACCGATGTAGCCCAAAGCATCCACGATTTGCGTGGCGAATTGACGGGCTTTTTGACTCGTTTCTTCTTCAACGCGAGCAGGCATTACGGTTACGGCCAAAATGCCGCTACGGTGGAGGTTTTCACACACTGGGAACGTTGCCGTTTGACCGTCAGCGCCACGGGCGACGATGACAGAAACTTCACGGTGCAATTGCAAACGCTTTTCCAAAATGCAATCGACTTCTTTGAGTTCAACAAAAGCGCGGTGCAAGTCTTCGCGGTTTTCCACCAATACTTGACCCTTGCCGTCATAACCCAAACGGGCCGTCTTTAAGATGGCGGGGAAAAGATCGTCAGAGACTTTATCAATGTCAGCTGCACTTAAAATCGCAGCGTTCGGCGCCACAGGAACCTTCGCTACGTTTTCGATAAAGTTCTTTTCGATATTGCGGTCTTGAGCAACTGCAACAGCCGAACCCGGAGGGGCAACAAAGCAAGATTGAGCCAAATTGTCGAGCGCTTGAGCCGGTACGTTTTCAAATTCCGTACTCACGGCTTCAGACGTTTGAGCCAACTCTTTTAAACCTTCTTCGCTCAAATAAGGTTGAGCGATGTGCTTTAAGGAGACTTCAGCGGCGGGAGACCCTTGGCCGGGTTCCAAAACCGTGACGTGATAACCCATGTAAGCGGCTTCAATCGCAAACATACGACCCAACTGACCGCCACCCATCATGCCGAGGGTAGAGCCGGGGTTTAACGGTAACTTCTTTTGCATGAATATTGTCCTTGTGGATTAAAGGGGCAAAGTCATGTTGCGAGCTTTGGCGTTTTGAGCTTTACGGAAAGCTTGAATCTTTTCACGCATCTCTTCGTTGCCGGCCGCAGCCAACATTTGGATGGCGTAAAGCGCGGCATTACCGGCACCGGCTTCGCCGATGGCAAATGTGGCCACAGGCACGCCCTTGGGCATTTGCACGATCGAGAGCAAAGAGTCTTCGCCACGTAAGTAGCGAGAGGGAATGGGCACGCCCAACACCGGCACAACGGTCTTGGCGGCCAACATGCCCGGCAAGTGAGCAGCACCGCCCGCACCGGCAATAATGCACTTCAAACCACGTTCTTGAGCCATTTCGGCGTACTCGAACATTTCATCGGGCATGCGGTGAGCAGAAACGACTTGAGCTTCAAACGGAACACCGAATTCCTTGAGAATATCGCAAGCGTTTTTCATGACATCCCAGTCGGAGTTGGAGCCCATCACGACGCCAACGAGCGGAGCGTTTTGCATATTTTCTTTCCTAAAAAACAATATCTAAAAAAACGAGAAGGGCGCGAAAAGCATTTTTGCTCTCGCGCCACTGATTTCCTATGCGATCAGAAATTAAATAACGTCACGATCGGCGATGCGCTTTAAGGCTTCGCGATACTTCAAGGACGTCTTTTCCAAAATTTCTTTAGGAGCACGAGGAGCCGGAGCCGTCTTGTTCCACGGTTGGGTTTCTAACCAATCACGCATGAATTGCTTATCGAAGGAAGGAGGAGAAATACCTTCTTGATATTGATCAGCAGGCCAGAAGCGAGAAGAGTCAGGCGTTAAGACTTCGTCCATCAAACGAACCGTACCGTTTTCATCCAAACCGAATTCAAACTTCGTATCGGCGATGATGATGCCCTTGGTGAGCGCAAATTCGCTTGCCAACTTGTAGAGCTTGATGGAGTAGTCACGGATTTGGGTAGCGACATCTTCGCCCACCATTTCGACGGCCTTCTCAAAAGAGATGTTTTCGTCGTGCGTGCCCACTTCAGCCTTAGCGGCCGGCGTGAAAATCGGTTCCGGCAACTTTTGAGCTTGCTTTAAGCCTGCGGGCAATTCAATGCCGCAAACCTTGCCCGTTGCTTGGTAGTCCTTCCAACCGCCACCGATGATGTAGCCACGAACCACGCATTCGATAGGAATGGGCTTGAGCTTCATTGCCACAACGGCGCGGCCCTTCACTTGGTCGATTTCGTCAGCTTCTACCACACTTTCCGGAGCGATACCGGTTAAGTGATTGGGAACGACGTCCTTGAACTTTTCAAACCAGAAGTCGGTTAAAGCTTGCAAGACTTGGCCCTTGTAAGGAATCGGGTCATCAAGAATCACGTCAAAAGCAGAGATGCGGTCAGAGACAACAATGAGCAACTTATCGTCATCGACGAGGTAGCTGTCACGTACTTTACCGCTGTAGACGCGCTCCAAGGAGTGCAACGAAGTTTCAAGAATGGGCATGATCGTTCAATCCCTAATTTATCCAAAATTTCGACAGGCACCGCGCCTGCCCTAACCTATCTAATTCTAATGATTTTCTAGCGTAGAGAGGAAAAACTTTGCTCAAAAATACGCAGAATTTCGTTAGAAAATGAATGCATCAGCAAGTAACGTTAACCACGTGATGACCACCACGGCAATCGCCATCAAAACGGCGCAACTGCCCATGTCCTTGGCACGTTTGGACAAGGGGTGAATTTCAGAGCCGATGCGGTCAATCGCAGCTTCAATGGCCGAATTCAAAATTTCGACGATCAGTAAAAAGAGGTGAGCAATCGCCACGGCAGCCACGCCCGTCATCGAAAACGGCAAAAGCAAGGCAAGAATAACGGC
This sequence comes from Candidatus Aphodousia sp., assembly GCA_048520025.1. Taxonomy (GTDB): domain Bacteria; phylum Pseudomonadota; class Gammaproteobacteria; order Burkholderiales; family Burkholderiaceae_F; genus Aphodousia. The sequence goes on along the minus strand of DBFZTP010000023.1, from coordinate 23,710 downwards.
AGCAATCAAAAGCCAGAATTCTTGTCGAAAGGCTTCTTCATTTTTATAGGCAGCCATAAAGCCGTCTTGAGAATAATGAAAAGCATTAATCAAGCGACGAAGGCCGGTTTTTCCTTTGAGGTCTTTAGCGTCGTTGGGTTGTGTGGTCATAGTTTTTTTTTGAGTCAGTTCGCTGATAAGAACAAGAAAGGGCAGCGTGGCTGCCCTTGATCATCTAAAAATTAGATGATGTTTTGCTTTAATTCGCCCTTTTCGTAGCGCTTGGCCATCGTAAAGAGGTCAACCGCCTTCATGCGAGCGCCTTGACCTTCGCAACCGAATTCAAGGTAACGCTTCTTGCAGAGCTCATAGGCGGCTTGGCGAGCGGCCTTCAAGTATTCGCGCGGGTCAAACTTAGAAGGATTTTCCACCAAGTAACGACGCGTCGCAGCCGTCATGGCCAAGCGGATGTCAGTGTCAATGTTGACCTTACGAACACCGTGCTTGATGGCTTCTTGAATTTCTTCAACCGGCACACCGTACGTTTCGCGCATATCACCACCGAATTCACGGATTTCAGCCAAGTATTCTTGCGGAACGGAGGAAGAACCGTGCATCACGAGGTGGGTGTTGGGTAAGCGACGGTGAATTTCCTTCACGCGTTCGATCGACAAAATATCACCCGTGGGCTTACGAGAGAACTTGTATGCGCCGTGGCTCGTACCGATGGCAATCGCCAAAGCATCCAATTGCGTTTGAGCAACGAAGTCAGCGGCTTGATCCGGGTCCGTTAAAAGTTGATCGCGGGTCATCTTGGCATCCGTGCCGTGACCGTCTTCCTTGTCACCCTTCATCGTTTCAAGAGAGCCCAAGCAACCGAGTTCGCCTTCAACGCTCACACCGATGCAGTGAGCCATTTCCACCACGCGACGGGTAACGTCAACGTTGTAGTCAAAAGAGGCAATGGTCTTACCGTCAGCTTCCAAAGAGCCGTCCATCATCACGGACGTAAAGCCCATGCGCATGGCGCCTTGGCAGACAGCCGGATTTTGACCGTGGTCTTGGTGCATACAGACGGGGACGTCCGGGTAGGACTCGACCGCGGCTTCAATCAAGTGCTTCAAGAACAATTCGCCCGTGTAACGACGAGCACCGGCAGAAGCCTGCATGATGACGGGGGCGCCCACTTCTTGAGCGGCCGACATGATTGCTTGAACTTGTTCCAAATTGTTGACGTTAAAAGCCGGCACGCCGTAACCGTTTTCAGCGGCGTGATCCAATAATTGGCGTAAAGAGACAAGAGCCATGATTGCGATGTCCTTGTGAATAAACTAAAAAGATAGCGTTATTTTAACTTTAATCAGACGAAAGTGCCCGAAAAGTCGAGAATCTTCAAAAATTAACCCTGCATGATCGAGTCGTTTTTAGCAACTTGCTGACGAATGCCTTCGAGAATGGCGACCGCCACTTTTTGTTGGTAGCTGGAAGTCTTTAATTTTTTCTCTTCTTGTGGGTTACTGATAAAGGCCGTTTCAACCAAAATGGAAGGAATGCCGGGGGCTTTCAAAACTAAGAAGCCGGCTTGTTCCACCTGACGGCGATGCAGCGTATTGACCTTACTTAAACGAGACAAAACACTGTGACCCAATTCAAGACTGTAGTTAATTTTCCACGACGTCGTCATATCGACCAAAACGGATTGAAGGCGACGGTCCACTTCCTTGAAGTTAGCCCCACCGATCAAGTCAGCATCATTTTGGTTTTTTGCGAGCCACATGGCAGCAGAAGACGTTGCACCACGTTCGGCCAACGCGTAAACACTGGTGCCCTTGACGTCACGTTTAGTCCAAGCGTCAGCGTGGATACTCACAAAAAGGTGAGCTTTGGCTTTCTGAGCAATCATCACGCGTTGGCTGAGACTGACGAAGTGGTCGGACTTGCGCGTCATGACGCACTTCATATTTTTTTCTCGACCGATCAGTTTTTCTAAGCGCTTGGCAATGGCGAGCACCACGTGCTTTTCGTAAGTTTTGCCCTTACCCACGGCACCGGGGTCTTCGCCACCATGACCGGCATCGACCACAACGATAATGGTCTTATTTTTAGACGATGACTTATTGGTCGGCGTTTTGGCGGCCGGCTGTGTTTTGGTGGGTTTGGCTTGAGTCGTTGCGGGTTTTTGCACAGAGGGCTTGGCTGTCTCTGTGGACTTTTTCGCTACGGGTTGCGATTGGGTTTGTTTATCGTTTTTTGCGATGAGTTCGCCCAAGGGGTCGCCCGGTTTACTCTTATTATCAAGACCGGCAATGACGCTGGCTAACGGATCGGCATCGCTGCTTGCGGATTTTCCGACAGGGTAGACGTCAAAAATCAGTCGATATTTGTAGTTAGCGATAGGTTTGAGCGAAAAGACTTCGGGACGCACTTCTGTTTTTAAGTCCATCACGAGTCGAACGATATTGGGTGAATACTGACCAATACGAACCGCTTGGATAAAGGGGTCGTTGGGTGAGACGTTCGATATCATCTTTTGAAGTCGAGACGTCAACTCTAAATTTTCAATGTCAACCACTAAGCGACAGGGCTTAGGGGAGCGGACAAGGAAATACTTGAATTTAATCGGTTGGTCGTGCTCAAGCGTAACACGGGTGTACTCTTGTGCGGGCCACATGCGAACGTCGACCATTTCCGCGGCTTGCGCCGTTTGGAATGGGGCAATGGTAAGAGCCAAGGTGCCCGATGTACTGGCAATGAGATGACGACGTGTTAAGGCCATTGCTTGAGCACCTCAGAGACAATGTGTTGACCTAAGGCTGAGTTGCCTTCTAGTTTTGCTTCGCGCCCGTCGCCAGCAACGCTAAGCGTGACCGTGATGTCAGCCTCGGGCAAACAAGGGTAAGCTTTCTCGCTCCATTCCACGAGCGTGACGTTACCGGGGGCGAAGTTTTCTCTAAAACCGGCGTCCAAAAATTCTTCCGGATCTTCAAAACGGTAAAAATCAAAGTGAAAGGCTTCTAACCCATTATCTAAAGGATAGGTTTCTAATAAGGTAAAGGTCGGGCTTTTGATACGACCGGTGACGCCTAAACGACGAAGCATTGCACGCACGGTTGAGGTTTTACCTGCGCCGAGATTGCCTTCCAAACGAATATTGAGGCCTGAGCTCATAATGGCATCATGCGAATTTAAAACGGCCAAAGCCAAGCTTTCACCGAAATGATCCGTATCTGTAGCAGTGGGAAGAGCAATCGTCGTCACTTCAAATACCTAAGAACAAAAAAACGTCAGATAAAAGGGAAAATTACCACAAATTGTGGAAAGTTAATGAATTTTTGACGGATAGATACAAAAAAAGCCGATCAACGATCAGCTTCATTTTCAGTAGGCTTGGTGGGAGCGCAGAGACTCGAACTCTGGACCGACGGATTAAGAGTCCGCTGCTCTACCAACTGAGCTACGCTCCCAATGCCATAAACAAATTGTGCAAGAAGACTGGTGGGAGCGCAGAGACTCGAACTCTGGACCGACGGATTAAGAGTCCGCTGCTCTACCAACTGAGCTACGCTCCCAAACCTTCAAGCTAATTGTGATTGGTGGGTCGTGAGAGACTCGAACTCTCGACCAACGGATTAAAAGTCCGCTGCTCTACCGACTGAGCTAACGACCCGTCGCTATGCGCTGCCGGGAAAAGCCCGTTGCCTCACATCCAACCAACGAGTTCGAAATTATGCCGTCCCTTTTTTTATTTGTCAAATACTCTTGAGAAATATTTTTTATATCAAAACTTAAATAAAGATCAAACTCAGATATGAATATTAGGGAAAACGATAACTAAAATGACTGTAAAAAGTCTCGACAAATGATCTTTTATAGTGAATAATTCGGTTATAGATAAAACGCAATGATTGAAAACAAGGGATTTACGCTATATTGATACTTTTTATTAGTGTTATTGCTTGAATCTATTGAATTGGTTTTATGATAATTGAAGATTTTTTTTAACTAAGGAATAATCATGGCTGAAAAGCGCACATTACCCCGAGTCGAACGAGTTGAAGGCGAAGAACGCAAAAAGGCATTGTCTGCTGCTCTTGCTCAAATTGAAAAGCAATTCGGTAAAGGCTCCATCATGCGTATGGGCGACAAGAATCTCAATGAAGATATCGATGTTGTCTCCACGGGTTCTTTAGGCTTGGATTTAGCCTTAGGGATTGGCGGTTTGCCGCGTGGTCGTATTGTTGAAATCTACGGTCCGGAATCTTCCGGTAAGACGACGTTGGCCTTGCACGTTGTTGCTGAAATGCAAAAGACGGGTGGCACCTGCGCTTTCGTTGACGCCGAACACGCTTTAGATATCCAATACGCTCAACGCTTGGGTGTGAATCTGGGCGATCTTTTGATCTCTCAACCCGATACCGGTGAACAAGCTTTGGAAATCGTTGACGCTTTGGTGCGCTCGGGTTCCGTTGACATGGTGGTCATTGACTCCGTGGCCGCATTGACGCCGCAAGCTGAAATCGAAGGTGAAATGGGGGAAGCTTTACCGGGTCTTCAAGCCCGCTTGATGAGTCAAGCTTTGCGTAAGTTAACGTCTTCCATTAAGCGCACCAACACGCTCGTGATCTTCATTAACCAAATTCGTATGAAGATCGGTGTGAGCTACGGCAGCCCCGAAACGACGACGGGTGGTAACGCTTTGAAGTTCTATAGCTCCGTTCGCTTGGACATCCGTCGCGTGGGTGCCTTGAAAAAGGGCGACGAAGTGATCGGTTCCGATACCAAGGTGAAGGTTGTGAAAAACAAGGTTGCGCCTCCCTTTAAGACCGCTCAATTTGACATTCTCTACGGTGACGGCATCTCTCACGAAGGGGAAGTCATTGACATGGGTGTTGACTTGAATTTGGTGGGTAAGTCCGGTTCTTGGTACAGCTACCAAGGCGACAAGATCGGTCAAGGTCGAGATAACGCTCGCGAATTCTTGAAGTCCAACCCTGCCGTTTTGGAAGAAATCGAAGGTCGCATCCGTGAACTCAAGGGTGTGAAGGGTAAGGTCGCTTCCGCTGAAGATAAGAGCGACGATGACGTTTTGGTCTAAAGACTCAGAAGAGGTCTTCATTGATGAAGAGGAAGCGGTAAAATCTTCCTCTCGTCAACGAAAGCAACCCTCGCTTAAAGCTCGTGCCGTGCAATACCTTGCGCGGCGCGAGTATTCGCGTTTGGAACTTCGAGGAAAGCTCTTGCGTTACTTGCAACCCGAGCAGGAAGAAGCGGAAGTCGATCGCCTTTTAGATGAATTGGAAGGTTTGAAATACCTCTCAGATGAACGTTACGCTAAAAGTCGAGCTCGAATCCGAAGCAATAAATACGGTAACGCCCGTATTGAATTTGAGTTGCGCTGTCAGGGATTGGAAGAAGATATTGTTAAAGAGGCAATGGAGCCTCTAGAGAGTGAGGCAGAGCGCGCTCGCGCACTTTGGCTTCGTCGCTTTAAGGGAAAAACTCCCGAAGATTTCAAAGAAAAGACAAAACAGATACGTTATTTAGCCAGTCGTGGTTTTTCGTTTGATGTCATTCAAAAAGTGATCAATACTGACATTGAGGATTGGGAAGAGTAATTCAGATTTTGAATATTTAATCATTGATCAGAAACACGTTGCGTCTCAGTGTTTTGCTTATTTGTTGGGCAATTTTTCAGTTTTATGCGTATTTTTTTTCAAAATATGAACACTTATGCGTAACAATATGAGCACAAAACAAAACCTCAGATTTCACCTCTGAGGTTTTTGTCGCATCCGCCCATTCGAATTATTTGTGCAGGCGCTTTTGAGCCGATACCAACGTATTGTGCATGAGCATGGCAATCGTCATGGGACCCACGCCACCCGGAACCGGTGTAATCCAACCGGCAACTTTAGCGACTTCATCGGTATCAACGTCACCACAGAGCTTACCGTTTTCATCTCGATTCATACCGACGTCGATCACAACAGCCCCTTCTTTTACCATATCGGCTTTCACGTACTTGGCCTTACCGATGGCTGCCACCAAAATATCCGCATCCTTCGTGTATCGACGAATATCCGGCGTGTGGCTATGCGTCATGGTAACGGTACCGTTTTCTTGGAGCATAAGCATGGCAAGGGGTTTGCCCACGATGTTAGAGCGCCCCAAAATCACGCAATGCTTCCCATCAATCGGATAGTCGATGGCTTTTAAAAGTTCGATGATGCCCGCAGGCGTACAGGGTTTAAAACCACCACCCGTGGTGACCAACTTACCGGTGTTATAGATGTGGAAACCGTCAACGTCTTTGTCGGGATCAATGGCTTCCAAAATGAGACCGGCGCGCATATGAGAGGGCAGAGGCAATTGAACCAAAATGCCGTCAACGGTCGGATCTTCATTAAGCTTTTGGATTTGAGATAGGAGTTCGTCTTCGGAAGCCGTTTCCGGAAGATTGCATTCTATTGAGGTGATGCCGGCGTCGTTACAGGCACGAATTTTATTTCGGACGTAAACGGCACTCGCGGGATTTTCGCCCACCATAATCACGGCCAAGGCTGGCGTACGAGACAAGCTCTTTACAGCTTCTTTGATCTTTTCACGAATCGCTTTACCGATGGCTTTCCCGTCAATGTAATTGGCACTCACGTTTACACCTCAATTTCAAAAAAATAAATGATTGCTCAAAACAAAACCGCCCGAGATAAGCGGGCGGATTTTGTGTAAAAGGCGTTTGAATTAATGACCTTCTGCGCCCAAAACCACGCGCATCAAATCAGCAACCGTACCGGAATTGGTCTTATCCATGATCGAAGCACGGTGAGCTTCCACCGTCTTAATGGAGATACCCAAGTCATCGGCAATTTGCTTATTGAGTCGACCGGCCACAATGCGTTCAAGCACTTGTTGTTCACGCGGTGTCAATTTCGAAAGCATGGCTTGGTTAAGCGTTTGCTTTTCCAATTGAACACGTTGCTCGCGGGTTTCCTTCAAAAGCTTTTCCAACATCGGCAACAATTCATGAGAATCTGGCGGTTTTTGCAAGAAGTCGTGAGCGCCTTTCTTTAAAGCATTCACAGCCATCGGCACATCACCGTGACCCGTCAAGAAAATAATGGGGATTGTTGCCTTACGGGCAATCAAGTGTTCTTGCACTTCGCTGCCGCTCATACCACCGGGCATGCGTTCGTCAAGCAACAAGACGGCAATCGCGTTGGGGTCATATTTGGCGATAAAAGATTCACCGCTTTCAAAGAGTTCGACGCGGAAACCTTGAGATTCCAACATACGACGCATACTGTCACGGACATCGCTGTCATCATCGACAACGTAGACCGTGCCCAAAGGATCTTTTTGCGACGGGTTAAAGTTAAAAGTAGGAAAAGCCACCATTTTTCTCATCACCAAAACATAAGTTACAGCTAGCCATTTTAGCAAATTTCAACATGTCGCCACGCACGAAAATCGACGAAATTGTTAACTTAATTCGTGGACGGTTTTCGTTCTGGTAGCAGCAACGTAAAGATTGCGCCTTGACCAATATTGTCAGAAATTGTTAGTCGACCGTGATGCAATTCAACAATCGTTCGGCAAATATTGAGCCCCATGCCCATGCCGGCTGATTTTGTTGTAAAGAACGGGTCAAAGAGATGCTCTTTATCTTCATCTTTGATGCCACAGCCGTTATCGGCCACTTCAAAAACAAGGTACTGATCGGCGTTACGATAAACGGTAAGAGACACCTTGGGCGCATTGCCTTTAATACTGGCCGCGGCTTCAATCCCGTTTTTAATTAAATTTAAGAGCACTTGCTCAATCATGATTTCATCGCAATAGACTTCATGAACGTCTTGAGCAATAAAAAACTCCAACTTGGCGTTATGGCGTCGGGCTTGAATGTTGGCCAATTCCGTGACTTCATTGACAAGCGTACTGATCGCAATCATTTCCATCTTAGGGTCACTGCGACGCGTAAAGGAGCGAATACGCTTGATGATGCCACCGGCGCGCTTTGTTTGCGCAGCAATGCGTTGAATGGAATAAAGCATTTCATGCTCTTCGGGCACACCCGCTTTGCGCATGGAGCTCTCCACAACGAAAGCATAGTTAGAGATGGCCGAAAGCGGTTGATTTAATTCATGTGCTAAAGAGCTTGCCATTTCACCCATACTGACCAATTGTGAATTCAATTCGCTTCGGGCTTGTTGTTCGGCCAAGAGCATTTCGTTGCGACGTTGTTCGGTTACATCAGAGAGAATTTGCAATTCCGCTTCCGTGCGATCGGTCCACGGAATCAGTCGACTTCTGACGTTGTACCAACGATCCAAATCTTCGATATAGATGTAAGGGGAGCGCGACTTTTCTTTTGCCGTAAGTTGCGCCATCTTTTGAGAGGCCAAAATGTGTCCGCTCGCATTTTCTCCAAACGTTCGATCATAGGAACTATTGGAAAAAAGAAGTGCATTGGTATTGGGATCGACCACACTGATGGGGTCAAGCATGGATTCAAGCACGCGGTTAAAGCGTTCGTGTGCAGCGGTTAACTTTTCTTGAGCCTGACGAATTTCGGAAATGTCGGTAAGCGTCCACAACCATCCGATTTGCTCACCTTCGACTGTCACCATCGGGATGATGTGCAGTAACACCCAGAAGGATTGCCCGTCAGCACGAACCGCAGGAAATTCGTAACTCGTATTTTTCAATTGACGGCGCTTCACACCGTTTAACAATTCCATCAAACGGAATCCCTGATCGCCTTGCGGCCAGTAGGAGTAGGGCGGCACTTGACCGATTAAAGAGCGGTTATTTTTAAGCCCTAAAAGGTCACTGAAGGTTTTATTGGTATAGATAATACGACCGCTTAAATCGGTGACTTGAAGACCGGACAATTGGCTGTCAGCAATGTTCTTTCTCAAAGCGGATTCGGCACGAAGCGCCTCTTCAATACGATTTTGTCGCCAGTTAAATCGAATAATCCCTAAAAGAGCGATCACTAAGAAAATCCCCAAAGCCGTAATCACCCAAAAGAGCGTGTTTTGAGTGAGAAGATTTTCGGCGTAGCGCGTCACTTCCAATTGGAAGTCGGAGGAGAGGGGATGCAAGGGAACGCGAGCTCGAATAAGTTCACGTTGTGTATTGGTATTGGCCGTAATAATGGGGTGCTTGTCAAAATAGAGATTGACGCGATATTCCGGATTTTTAATGGACGTTTCTCGCAACAAAACCCACAAAGAAATACGGGCGACTACTAAAAGGTTCTGATCACTGACATGAAGCGGGACAATCAAGTCCACGAAAGGGGAGCCTTCAATGGGAAGCGCATAAGGGTCTGAGAATGTGGCCGTTCCCACCTCTTTGGCTTTTTGCAAGGCGGCTTTCGTTTCTGTTCGCCCATAGACTTGATTTTTGCGCATCGTGATGTCGCCAAAGGGACGAGGCGAAACATAAGAGGCTTCAATAATGTTTTTTTGATTAACGATGGCAATTTCAAGAATTTCCGCACGGTCAATCATCAATGTGCGGACAATGCCGTGAAAGGTATCGAGGTTGGCGGGGTAAGCCGGGCCCGATGACAATGGCACTGCCATTTGTGTCAGGCGGTCAGTGTCGGAAATGAGACGCAGGTTAAAGGTTTCCGCCCAAAGTTCCGTCGTTTGGTGCAACTGACTTAAGTGCGCCTTTTGGTCTTGAATGCGGATAATACGTCCGACATAGACCAAGCCCACGATCACACAGATCAAGACGATCCAGGTCATGATGACCCCGAACATACTTTGGCGACTAAAGGTTTTATTCCCTAAAGTCTTAAAAGTATCAACGGCAAAAAGTGATGAAGGACTGGGCACGATGAATAAATAGAAAATAATTCAAAAGTTTTACCCCTGAATATTAGCTGTCATTTAAAATTAGTGCATAAATCTTTTTTGCAGGGAAAGTACGATGGATCAAAAAGAATTAAAAAAATTGGTCGGTCAAGCGGCCGTGGCTTATGTCAAACCCGGTGAAATTTTGGGTGTGGGGACGGGCTCGACCGTGGACTGCTTTATTGATGCATTAAAAGAAAGCGGTATTGAAGTGCCAGCATGCGTCTCCAGCAGCATCCGTTCGACGCAAAAGTTGCAAGCGTTGGGCTACAAGGTGGTTGACCTCAATGAAGTTGATCGCATCGGCGTTTATGTGGACGGTGCTGACGAAATTGATGGCGACTTTGCGATGATCAAGGGCGGCGGCGGAGCATTGACGCGTGAAAAGATTGTTGCGATGGTCTCTGACACCTTTGTGTGCATTGCAGACGAATCCAAGAAGGTTTCTGTTTTAGGTAAATTCCCGTTACCGATTGAAGTGATTCCGATGGCTACGCGTGCGGTTTGCGCCATCATCAAATCTATGGGCGGTGAACCCGTTGTTCGTGAATTTATTACCGACAATGGCAACCGCATCATCGATGTGCACAATTGGCAAATGGCTGACGCCAAGGCTTGGGAAGAAAAGTTAAACCAAATCACGGGTGTCGTGACCGTGGGGCTTTTTGCTAAGCGTGGCGCGGATGTGCTTTTGTTGGGCACGTCTGAAGGCGTTAAGACCTTTAAGCCTTAATTTTTAAGGGTCTAAGAAACGCAAAAGCCGCACGGACTGTGCGGCTTTTGAACCCTGTGTGATTAGGGTTTCGGTGGCGTGTAATTGGGCACGTCGTCGATGCCGTCACCGAAAAGGTATTTTTGCATTTGGTCGAGCAAGTGCTTGCGGGCGCTGGCATCGGCCAAATTAAGTTGGTATTCGTTGACCATCATGGTTTGCAAACGAATCCAATCTTCCCAAGCTTCCTTGGAAACGCTTTCATAGACCTTCTTGCCCAAAGGACCGGGCAAGGGAGCGTAAGCGAGCCCTTCGGCTTCTTTACCAAGTTTGACGCAGTGAACCATGCGAGTCATGATGAAAATCTCCGAATCAACAAAATAATGGCTCAATTGTACGAAACTTCGTCGGGAATGTGTTTTTCTCTTTGTGACTTTGTTCAAATAGATGGTAATCCATGGCTAATACGTTAAGAGATCAATTGGCGTTTTTGCGAGATGAGCAGATGGCTCAGGCTCGTGCTCGTGCAGAAAAAGAAGAGGCCGAAAAAGCGCGTCGCCGTCAAGAGCGAGAAGCGGCGGCTCAAAAGTCCAAAGCACAAGGCAAAAAAGAGAAGAAAAAGCCCGCCCCCTCTCCGACTCAATCGCTTAAAGCCGATTTGCAGTTAGCGCCCGGGCTTCCCGTTTCTGAGCGTGGGGAAGAAGTCATTGAAGCCATTAAAAACAATCGCGTTGTGATTGTTTGCGGTGAAACGGGGTCGGGGAAAACCACCCAGTTGCCGAAAATCTGTTTGTTAGCCGGGCGTGGCAAAAAAGGCATGATTGCTCACACGCAACCGCGCCGCATTGCTGCCTCGTCCATCGCCAAGCGTTTGGCCGAAGAAACGAAAACGGAATTGGGTGATTTTGTAGGCTACAAGGTTCGCTTTACCGATAAGACACAATCCACGGCCAAAATTAAATTGATGACTGATGGGATTTTGTTGGCTGAAACGCAAAACGATCCGCTATTGAAAGCTTATGACACGATCATCATTGACGAAGCGCATGAACGCAGTATCAATATTGACTTTTTGTTGGGGTATTTAAAGGGTTTGTTGAAGAAACGCCCCGACTTAAAGGTGATTGTGACCTCCGCCACAATCGATAGTGAGCGTTTTGCAGCGCACTTTGCCGATGACAATGGGCAACCTGCACCGGTTCTCAATATTTCAGGGCGAACGTACCCGGTGGAAGTTCGCTATAACCCCATTGAAGAAGCCGATGAAACCGACGATAAGAGCCTCATGCTTGCCATTAACGATGCTTGTGATGAGTTAAGTCGTGAGGGTCAAGGTGACATTTTGGTGTTTTTGCCAGGTGAGCGTGAAATTCGTGAAGCCGCCGACTTCTTGCGTCGAATGCAACCGCCCACTACGCAGATTTTGATGCTCTTTGCGCGTTTGTCGGCCGACGAGCAAGAGCGGGTATTTAGAACTTCGGGTTCGCGCCGAATTGTGTTGGCAACCAACGTCGCGGAAACCTCTATCACGGTGCCGGGCATTCACTATGTGGTTGATGCTGGGTTGGCGCGCGTGAAGCGCTACTCCTATCGCAACAAGGTGGATCAACTTTTAATTGAACCTGTAAGCCAAGCTTCCGCCAACCAACGCTCAGGGCGCTGCGGTCGTATTGCCAACGGGGTTTGTATTCGTCTCTATAGCCAAGAAGAGTTTGATCGTCGCCCGGCTTTTACGGATCCTGAAATCATGCGTACCAACTTGGCCTCGGTCATTTTGCGCATGAAGTCTTTGCATTTGGGTGATATTCGAGACTTTAACTTTGTTCAAGCGCCGCCCGCTCGCGCCATTGCTGACGGTGTGTCGCTATTGAAAGAATTAAATGCATTGGATGATCATGAACGCTTAACGCGAATCGGTCACGCTTTATCAAAGTTGCCTGTGGACCCCAAAGTGGCTCGCATGCTTTTGGCGGCCAATGACCATCAAGCGTTAGCTGAAGTGCTCATTATTGCGTCGGCTTTGTCGGTGCAGGATCCCCGTGAGCGCCCGATGGAAAGCCAAGAGGTAGCTGACGCATCACACAAAGCCATGGCCGATGATAAGAGCGACTTCTTAACCTTTGTGAAGCTTTGGCGTTACGTGGAAGCGGCAACCGCTAAAAAAGAAAGTAATCGCAAGTTAACGGAAGAATTTAAGCGCAAGTTCTTGAGCCCCCGTCGTCTTCGCGAATGGAAAGATGTCTATAAGCAATTAAAAGAAATGACGAGTGAATTGGGTTGGCGCTTAAATACGGTTGATGCCACCTATGAGCAAATTCACGTCTCTCTTTTAACGGGGCTTTTGGGCAACATCGGTTATAAGCAACCCGAAGACAATCCAAAAGCACCGCCTTTTATCGGGGCGCGCTCCATTAAATTTCATATTTGGCCTGGCTCGCCTCGCGTGAAAAAATGCGGTCGTTGGATTATGGCCGCTGAGCTCGTTGAAACCTCTCGACTTTTTGCGCGCACCGTTGCCGATATTGATCCGAAGTGGATTGAAAAGGTCGGTCGCCATTTAATTAAAAAGAGCTACACGGAACCGCATTGGGAGAAGAATCAAGCCAGCGTCATGGCGCTTGAACGTGGAACGCTTTATGGATTGACCATTTATGCGCAACGTCGAACGCACTTTGCCGATAAAGATCCGGTGCTTGCCCGTGAACTCTTTATTCGTGAAGCGTTGGTGGCCGGTGATTTTGACTGCCAAGCCAGTTTCTTTAAGCATAACCAGAACTTGATTCGAGAAATTCGAAATCTTGAACACAAGTCGCGTCGTTTGGACGTTTTGGTTGATGATGTGTTGATCGAGCAGTTCTACGACAAGTTAATTCCTGCCGATGTTGTCGATGGCGTCACTTTTGAGCAATGGCGAAAAGCGGCAGAAAAGAGTCAACCGAAACTTTTGTATTTAAGCAAAGACGAACTCATGCGCCATGAAGCTTCAGGGATTACCACGCAGTATTTCCCGAAAGTGATGACGATGAAGGGCGTGGAGATGGGGTTAACCTATCACTTTGAACCCGGAAGTCCCAGAGACGGTGTGACGTTGGCCGTTCCTCTTTATGCGCTTAACATGGTCGATGAAGTGGCCGTTGAATGGTTGGTGCCCGGCATGCTTAAAGAGAAGGTTCAACTTCTTGTGAAGAGTTTGCCGCAAAAATTCCGTCGCCATTGTGTGCCGTTACCTGAATACGCGAAAAATTTTGCTCTTCGTCATGAAGAGACTTTCGGCACCATGGGACTTCGAGAAGCCATCATTGACGACATGCGTGAGCAATTCCAAGTGGCACCCAATGTGGTGGACTTTAAGCTTGAGATGCTTCCACCACACTTGACGATGAACTTTAAGGTCTTGGATGAGTACGGTCGTCAAATCGCCATGGGTCGTAACCTTCCCAATTTGCGAAGCGAATTGGGTCAAGAAGCTCAGAAGTCCTTCCAAGCGGTGGCGGCAAAAGAAGTGGAAGTCTCTTGCGATTGGGACGATGAAATCACTTCATGGAGTTTTGGTGAGTTGCCTGACATCATGGAGATTAAGCGCAAAAACCAATCGTTAATCGGTCACCCCGCCTTGGTTGATCATGGTACGTACTGTACATTGGAAGTGTTTGACGATCCCGATCAAGCCAAAAAGAGTCATGAGCGAGGCTTAATGCGACTCTTTAAGTTGAGTTTGCGAGAACAAATTCGATTTATTGAAAAGAGCCTTAAAGCGTTGCAAAAAATTCAAATGCAAGCGGCGATGGTGCCCGCATTAGCCAAAGCCTTTGATAGTTTTGAAGCGATGCAAGAAGCCATCATTGATGCAACACTTCAACAAACGGCGCTCCAAGACCCGTGGCCCAATGATGAACGAGCCTTTGAAGCGCGTCGCAATGACGTGAAGGGGAAACTCAACCTCATTGCGCAAGAAATCAGTCGTTTGTTGACAGAAATCGTGGAGTTGGCGGTTCAAGTGCCACGTAAATTAAAGACGTGTCCGGATAAACGTGTGATTGAAGACATTCAATCGCAAATGACGGGACTTTTCTTTAAAGACTTTTTGTTAACGGTGGGCTATGAGCACTTGGTGCATTACCCGCGTTATCTGAGAGCCATTTTATTGCGATTGGAAAAGTGGCAAGATGAGCAAATCAAAGACGCTGAAAAGATGCGAGATGTGACGCGTTTTGTGACGCTTTATGAGCGAGAAATCGCCCGTCGCAAAGGAGTGGCTGATGAGCGTCTGACTCAATTTAGATGGATGATTGAAGAGTTGCGCGTCTCACTATTTGCTCAAAAATTAAGAACACCGATGCCTGTGAGCGTTAAACGTTTGGATAAGGTGTGGAACTCAAATCTCTATTAAAATGCGAGATTAAAGTAAAACGAAAAGTATTCTCCTCGGAAGGTTAATTTTTTATGACTGATATGCCAATTCGTCCCGCCTTTTGGAACGTTCCGTTATGGGCTGAAATCGGTGTTTATATTTTCGGTCTTTCGGCACTTTTCATCTGTCTTTGGGGTGTCTATAAGTCGGTGAAACTTTGGAAGGCCGGTCAACCCGAAGATCTCCCTATCGATCATAAGCGTCGTTGGGGCGGTCTTTGGCGTGATGCGTTTATGCATCGTCGTTTGTTAAAAACGCCCTCCGGTGTGATTCACTTTTGCATCTTCTGGGGTTTTGTCTATTTATTTTTTGGCACTGCAACGGCCACGCTTGACTGGGACATCGGTCACTATGTCTTTGGTGAACAGTTCTTAAAGGGTTGGGTGTACCTCGCTTATAAACTCATTTTGGATATCGCCGGTGTAGTTGCCATTTTGGGGATTTTGGCAGCAACCGTTCGTCGCTTTGTGATTCAAAAGGCAACGCTTGAGCGCAGTTGGCGATTTGCGGGCATCTTATTTTCCTTATTTGTCATTATCGTTACGGGCTACGTGGTTGAAGGTTTACGTTTAGCCGTTCAACAACCCGCATGGGCAAGTTTCTCTCCTGTTGGTAACCTCTTTGCGCAAGGTTTGACGCAACTCTTTACGCAAGAGCAATTGCAAGGCGCTCACCTGATTGCTTGGTTGTTGCACGGGGGCATGGCCTTAATCTTTGTGGCTTTGATTCCCTTTACCTACTTCTCACATATGTACAAAGCCTCAACCAATATCTATTGGCGAAAGTTGGCTCCTAAGGGTGAATTAAAGAAGATTGAAAACATCGAAGAACAAGAAACGTTCGGTATTTCTCAATTTAACCAATTTACGTGGAAACAACGCTTGGATTTTGATGCGTGTACGGAATGCGGTCGTTGCTCGGAAGTGTGCCCCGCATTGAAGTCGGGCGCCGTGTTGGATCCCAAGAAAGTGGTGCTGAAATTAAAGAATCAGTTGCATCACCCGGACGAAGAAAAAGCTTTGGTTGGCGACATTATTACGAAGGATGAACTCTGGAGTTGCACGACTTGTGGGGCTTGTTTGCAAGAATGTCCGGCACGTTTGGATTTGCCCTCTGCCATTGTCGATATGCGTCGTCATTTGGCACTTGAACAAGGTGACTTCCCAGCGGGCCTTCAAGTTGCGCTTGAAAACACGCAAAGTGTGGGCAACCCTTGGGGGATGGACCCGGCTGATCGTTTGGCTTGGGGTAAAGATTTGGATCTTCCGATTGCCAAGCCCGGTGTTAAAGTCGATGTGCTTTATTGGGTAGGGTGCTCAGCTTCTTATGACCGTCGTGCTCAAAAGATTGCTCGCGCAATGGTGAAGATTTTGCGTGCTGCGAACGTTAACTTTGCGATCATGCAAGAAGAGCGTTGCCACGGTGACTTTGCTCGTCGGGTGGGCGAAGAATACACGTTCCAATTGGCGGTTCAAGAAAATATTGAAAACCTTCGTCAATACAGCTTCAAACGCATTGTGGCGCATTGTCCGCACTGCTTTAACACGTTAAAGAATGAATATCCTCAATTTGAGGGTGGCCAGTTTGAAGTGATGAGTCACACGCATTTGATTTATGAGTTGATGTCGGCCGGTCGCATTAGACCTAAATTGAATCACCCTGAAAAGTTG
The DNA here is from genome assembly GCA_048520025.1 of Candidatus Aphodousia sp. Lineage (GTDB taxonomy): Bacteria > Pseudomonadota > Gammaproteobacteria > Burkholderiales > Burkholderiaceae_F > Aphodousia. The sequence goes on along the minus strand of DBFZTP010000023.1, from coordinate 7,072 downwards.
GTGATCCATGATCCTTGCTACATGGCTCGCTACAACAATAGCGTGGGTACGCCTCGTAAGATTTTGGATGAAATCGAAGGAGTCTCTCGCGTTGAAAACCTGCGTCGCGGTAAGCAAGCCATGTGCTGTGGTGCCGGTGGCGGTCAAATGTGGATGGAAGGCCAAAACCGCATTAACGTCATTCGCTTAAAGCAATTGCGTGAGTCAGCGCCTACGGTTGCGGTGAGTTGCCCTCATTGCTTGACGATGTTCGAGACGGCCATGAGTGGTGATAAGGTGCTCGAAGGCATGGAAATCATTGAGTTGGCTGAAATCGTGGCTCGTGGTCTTGATGACACTATTGCGGAAAACGATAAAGCCAAAAGTGAAAAATAAGATCTCTTAGGCTTTAAAATACAACTATTAGACAATAAAAACGAATGAGTAGAACTGGGAGCAATGATTATGCTCAAGAATAAATACAATAAAGGTTTTACGTTGATCGAAATCGTGGCGATTTTGATCTTGATTGGGATTTTGATGGCGGTGGCCGCCAGCAAGTATTTTGATATGCGAGACGAGGCACAAAAGCGTGCAGCTTTGGCAACGGTGGCTGAGGCACAGTCTCGTATTAACAGTGTGTTTGCTGAGAAGATTTTGGGTGGGCAAACGTGCGCACAAGCCAAAACACACGCTTCAAATCTCGATAACATTGATGATGATTTAGAAATCGCTCAAGGTAACGCCTTTGGTGATTATTACCTGAGTTTGGTAGCTGGTACAGAAGGTGAGGCCAGTGATGTCCTCAAAGTTGATGTTGGTTTAATTTCTGAGTCAACGACTAAGACGATTACAAGTGCAACGCTTTATCTTCCGGAGTGTGGATCTAAGAGCGGTGGAAGTGGTGGCACTGGAGACGGTGGCAACACTGGAGATGGTGGTAACACTGGCGATGGGGGAGGCACTGGCACTGATGATCCAGCTCAATGGTGGTGGTCAAATGAGCAAATTGAGAGTGAGTATGGGGTTATTTCTACTAGTGATGTACAGGGGTTAGAAGATCATTTTTGGAATTTTATGAAACGGTTGGAAACAGGAGCTCTTTACACTATTGAAAATCGTTTTTTAGCTTTGCTTCTGGGGGTTGAAACGGGGACGTATGTTAATACGGGGAGTGCAGAGTTGCATAAACTCAATTCAATTGGGGGAGATGATGGAAATTGGGCTAGGTATGAAAATGGTGCATGGACTAAATCGCCAGTGAATGGTAGTTATTGCCTAGGAAAAAATGGAAATGTCGAGGAAGTTTATATTTATGTAGGTGACGGAACAGGGAATATCCCGCCGCCATCTGAAGACTCTACAGATTGGGTAAAACTACAACATAAGAAATAAATACTTCGCAAAAAGAGGTTTCAGAACAAATCCTGAAACCTCTTCTTGTGTTTAGATTCGTAAAATTAAGACTCCGTAGCATCCTTCCTACGGAAACTTCCCTTCACCATTTCAAATTTAAAGAAACGGCATTCTAACGGCCCGTTAAAAATCACAATCTTACGAGACTCCGACAAACGCATTTGTTGGGGCAACTTACGATCGCTCGTTAACATCCAAGCCGTCCAACCGGAGAAGTTACGCTTTAAGTTGTCAGCTACGTTTTTCATCATACTGCCGACGCTTGCGCTCTTAGGATTGGATTGTTCACCATAAGGCGGGTTGGAGATAATCGTGCCTTCTTCTGCAATGGGCGTTGCCTCACGAGCGTCACAACGCGTAAACGTTAAACGACCGTCATCAAGCAACTTATCTAAACCTGCGCGTTGAGCATTGCTCACGGCCTTACCCACCACGATGGAAGAAATATCACTTGCGGCAATCTTCACAGGTGCGTGCATGTTAATTTCAGCACGAGCATCTTCCTTCATTTCTTCCCAAAGATCCATGTCGAAAATTTGGAGATTTTCAAAGGCAAAGGAACGATTTAAGCCAGGTGCCATGTGGCAAGCAATTTGCGCAGCTTCAATCGCAATCGTGCCCGAACCGCAGAAGATGTCCATCAAGGGGGATTGTTGATCCCATTGAGAAAGTGCCAAGAGACCTGCGGCCAAATTTTCTTTCAAAGGCGCTTCGCCCTTTTCAATACGCCAACCGCGCTTAAAGAGGGGTTCACCGGACAAATTCAAATAAAACGTGCAATAGCGATCCGTAATAAAAGCATGAATACGCACATCAGGGTTCGTCTTTTCAATGCTCGGACGCATACCGCAACCTTCGCGGAAGCGGTCACAAATACCGTCTTTGATGCGAAGGGTGGTGAAGTCAAGGCTCTCCAGGGGAGAATTCTTAGCCGTCACATCCACACGGATTTTGGCATCGGCTTCAAAGAACTTTTCCCACGGCAACAAATGGGCCATGTCATAAATGTCATGACTGTCGTAGTATTGGCGAGAGGCAATCTTCATCAAAATGCGGCTTGCGAAGCGGCTGTGCAAACACACCGACATTGCCAAAGCCAAGGGGCCTTCAAATAAAACGCCACCCGGGTTTTCTTTGGTGTTTTGAGCGCCTAAACCTTGAAGCTCTTGAGCCAAAATCGGTTCAAGTGTTCGAGGACAGACGGCAAAAAAGTGATAGTTAGCCATTTAAATTTTTCTTCCTAGTACTAGCTGTGGGCAAGGAAAATGCAAAGGCTTTTCAACTCAGACCACACATCATTTCGTGTTTTGACAGTAAGACCTTTAGCAAGGCGGTCAATGTCGGCGCATCGACCAAGGCAGCTTGCTAAGGCGTTTAAATTCATGCGACGGTTCATGCGTTGCAAGTGTTGCTTCATCGCAGGCGCGCAGAAAACGTTAGCTCCCTCTTTAACGGCAATCACATCTCGGATAAAGGTTGAGATGCGCATGATGATTAGGGGCAGTGCCTCACCTTCGGCTTGCATACCGGCGACCGTGCGACTTACGCGCGCCACGTCACCCAACGCCATCGCTTCAATTAAATCCTCAAGACTGTAGCGAGAAACATTCATCACACAGTCTTCAACGTCTTTAAGTGACAATTCGCCTTCGGGGTGTAAAAGCGAGAGCTTCATCAACTCTTGCTTGGCAGCCATTAAGTTGCCTTCGGTTTGCTCAGCAAAAAAGCGAAGGGCATCGGCTTGCATGGTTTGGTTTTGACGACGCAAACGCTCTTCAATCCAGTGTGAGTATTGAGCACGGGTAATGGGTTGGCAATTAATCACTTGACCGACGCTGGCCAACTCTTTAAACCAAGAGGCTTTTTGCGTTTTGTAGTCCACCTGCGTGAGATGAACAATCGTCACCGTTGTATCAACGGTAGGGGCGGCTTCAACAAATTGCGAAAGAATTTTCGCACCCTTAGTGCCGGGGCCCGAGGATAAAAAGCGCAAAATGATGACTTTTTTGTCATCAAAAAGCGAGACGCTTAAAAGTGCATCCAACAATTCTGACCAGTCAGAAGTCGCTGACAAGGCAAGCGTTTGACGATCGGTATAGCCCAAGTCTTTGGCCGTTTGACGCAAAGCATCCATCGCTTCCATCGCCAGAAGCGGTTCTTCGTCAACGATGACCCAAACGGGGGCCAGAAACCCCTTTTCTTTGGCTTGGGCGAGTTGGTGCGCTAATTGGTCGCTTTTAATAGGCATGAATGTTGGGCTTTAAGGCCGACAAGCGGTTCAATAATTGCGTAATCAAATCTTGTTGGATTTCGTTATACAGGAGGTTTTCTTCCGTATCGCGAGACAAGTAATCTTCTTCGTTGTAAGACATTTGACGAGAGGCGACAAACGTGGTCGGAACCATGTATTCGTCCCCATCAGGGCTAGCCACACGGAAAGTCAATGACAACGTCAATTCGTATTCACGGGCTTCACCCTTGGAGTTTAAAGCCAAGATTTCACGATCGCGCTTGGAACTTACCAAATCCAAAACGGCTTGAGCTTCTTCAGCCGTATCAACCAACGTGATATTGGTACCGGCTTTTAACATACGACGAATGTCAGCGGCCATGCGGTTATTGATAGGCATGTTCACAAACATCGTATCAAACGGAAGCGTCACTCGACCGCGCAAATGAAAACCGCAACCGGTGGTCGCAGCCGCAGACAAAGCAAGCGCAGACAATAAAAAGGAACGACGACCCAGTGTCATAGTGTTGTTTCTCGAGAAGTTTTGTAATAGAAGGATTATACGGGTTTAAGTGGCTGAGAACGAAAAAATCCCGAAGTCATCAGCCGATGATCTTCGGGACTTTCGTCATCTTGCGAAACGAATTAGTTCGCGACGATGTTCACAAGCTTCTTGGGCACAATGATGATCTTACGAACGGTCTTGCCGTCGGTGAATTTCATCACGTTTTCATTAGCCAATGCAGCCGCTTCAATCGTTGCCTTATCGGCGTCAGCTGCGACCGTTACTTGACCACGAAGTTTACCGTTGACTTGAACGACAAGCGTCATTTCGTCGGCTACCAATGCGTTTTGGTCAACTTCAGGCCAAGCCGTATCCAAAATCGTTCCCAACTCAGCTTCGTAGCCCAAGTCGATCCACAATTGCGTCGTGATGTGGGGAGCAATCGGGTAAAGGACGCGAATCAAAATGGAGAGGCATTCCTTCATGACGGCCTTGCTTTCAGCAGACTCGTCCCACTTGACCGTTTCAAGCGTATTGAGCATCTTCATCGTGGCTGACACCACGGTGTTGTATTGCATACGATCGATGTCGCTCGTGGCTTGCTTTAAGGCTTGGTGCATTTCCATGCGGCAGGCCTTGAGCTCAGCGCTCAATTGAGCAGGCATTGCACCGGCAGACTTAATGGCAGATTCGTGCTTAAAGCCAAAGTTCCAGAGGCGACGCAAGAAACGGAACGTCCCTTCGGCACCGGAATTACTCCAAGCAGCGGATTGATCCGGGGGACCGGCGAACATCACAAAGCTGCGAGCCGTATCGGCACCGTACTTATTGATAATGTCTTTGGGTTCAACGACGTTGTTCTTTGACTTACTCATCTTTTCAACGCCGCCCATCGTGACGGGCAAACCGTCTTCTTTGGCAACGGCCTTAATCGGACGGGCCTTTTCGTCGTAAGAAATTTCAACTTCATCCGGGTAGTACCAACGCTTCTTGCCATCGGGCAATTGGCGATAGTAGCACTCGGCCGTCAACATCCCTTGCGTAAAGAGGCGCTTAAACGGTTCGTCAAACTTCACAAGACCCAAGTCACGCATGACCTTGGTCCAGAAGCGAGCATAGAGTAAGTGCATCACGGCGTGTTCGATACCGCCGATGTATTGGTCAACCGGAGCCCAGTAGTCGTTGCGTTCATCGACCATGGCCGTGTCGCAATCCGGTGAGCAATAACGCATGAAGTACCAAGAGGAGTCCACGAAGGTGTCCATCGTATCGGTTTCACGCTTAGCATCGGCGCCGCAAACCGGGCACTTGCAGTTTAAGAATTCTTCACACTTATTTAAGGGGTTACCGGAACCGTCGGGTACGAGGTTCGTGGGCAACACGACCGGAAGATCTTTTTCCGGAACAGGAACCGGACCGCAGTGCGGGCAGTTGATGATCGGAATCGGCGTACCCCAGTAGCGTTGGCGGCTGATGCCCCAGTCACGGATACGGAATTGGGTCTTCTTTTCGCCCAAATTCTTAGCGGCCAATGCATCGGCAATCTTTTCAATGCCGTCATGAACGGTTAAGCCGTCAAATTCACCGGAGTTGACCAAGCGAGAGCTGTCGCTCTTATCAGCGTACCAATCTTCCCAAGCGTCCGTGGAGTAGGTCTTGCCTTCCATACCGACGACTTGACGGATTTCAATACCGTACTTCTTAGCAAAGGCAAAGTCACGTTCGTCATGAGCAGGCACGCCCATCACGGCACCTTCACCGTAGCTCATCAAGACGTAGTTACCGATCCAAACCGGAACGTCAGCACCCGTGATCGGATGGCGAACACAGAAACCGGTCGGCACACCTTCTTTTTCCTTCGTGGCCAAATCGGCTTCGCTCACACCGCCCTTGGCGCATTCTTCGATAAAGGCCGTGAGCTTTTCATTACCTTCGGCTAAACGCTTAGCCAATGGGTGTTCGGCAGCAATGGCGACAAAGGTTACACCCAACAACGTATCGGCACGGGTCGTAAAGACGCGAAGTTCTTTTTCTTCACCGTCAATCGTGTAGGGGAATGACAAACGCACACCGGTGGACTTACCAATCCAGTGCGATTGCATGCTACGAACTTGATCGGGCCAGCCCGTCAATTGGTCAAGGTCATTTAAGAGTTCGTCAGCGTATTGCGTGATACCCAAGTAGTAGCCCGGGATTTCGCGCTTTTCAACGATGGCGCCAGAACGCCAGCCACGGCCATCGACGACTTGTTCGTTAGCCAACACCGTCATGTCAACCGGGTCCCAGTTCACGATTTGGGTCTTACGGTAGCAGACGCCCTTTTCGAGCATCTTCAAGAAGATCCATTGGTTCCAACGGTAGTATTCCGGCGTGCACGTAGCGAGTTCGCGAGACCAGTCAAATGCCAAACCCAAAGGCTTCATTTGGTTTTTCATTTCGGCAATGTTGTCGAAAGTCCAAGCGGCCGGTGCAATACCGTGGTTAATAGCAGCATTTTCAGCCGGCAAACCGAAAGCGTCCCAACCCATCGGCGTCATGACGTTGTAGCCCTTCATGCGAAGGTAGCGGTACATCACGTCATTTAAGGTGTAGTTACGAACGTGGCCCATGTGAAGCTTACCGCTCGGGTAAGGTAACATGGACAAAACGTAGAATTTCGGTTTTTCTTTGCCTTGGGCGTCTAAGGCATGCTCTGTTGCATGGTAGACGTCACCTTCTTGCCAGGCCTTTTGAACATCGACTTCAACGGTCTGCGGAGAATACGTGTCACGCATAAAGTGATCCCATCTTTGTTTATTAAATGGTTAATAGAAAAATAATTTGTCAGTATAGCGGTTTTAGCGACGCTAGAAAAAATGATTTCTATGGATTTGCGCCTATATTTGGTAAGGATGCAACGTATGCTCTCGCTATTTTGAAATTTTTTGAAGAAAATATTTGAC
>DBFZTP010000022.1:0-15500 GCA_048520025.1 Candidatus Aphodousia sp. | reverse complement strand
GTGATTAACTTAGAAAGCCAAGAAAAAGCCCCTACATCGTGCAGGGGCTTGTTAAATAGAGGTAACGATTACTTCAAGTCGCGGAGTTTAAGTTTTCCTTCGAAGTCATCGAGGCAGTTACCTACCACTTTGTGAAGAGCAACCAAAGCAATCAAGTTGGGGATGACCATCAAAGCATTAAAGAGGTCAGAAAGAGCCCAAACGAGATTAACATGCAAACAGGCCCCTAATACTAAGAAAGTGCAAACCAGTAAGCGATAAGGGAGAATGCCGCGACCTTTAAAGAGGAAGCGCACGTTTTGTTCACTAAAGAAGTACCAGCTGATGATGGTGGAGTAGGCAAAGAAGAATAAGCACACGGCTACGAACTTCACGCCGAACTTACCTAAACCGATGTTATAGGCTTGTTGCGTGAGTTCAATACCGGTGGTTTTGTAGTCCAAAACGCCCGTCACCATAATCACCAAGACCGTGAAGGTCACGATGATGAGCGTGGCAAAAATACCGAAGATGGCAAATAAACCTTGTTCTGCAGGATGTTCAGGCTTGGCAACCGCGTGAGCGTGAGGCGTCGTACCCATACCGGCTTCGTTAGAGAAAAGGCCGCGAGCCACACCAAATTGCATGGCCTTAGCAACCGTTAAGCCTAAAGCACCACCGCCCACGGCTTCCGGATTGAAAGCACCGATAAAGACCATTTCGAAGGCCGGAAGGATTTGGTCATAGTGCATCCCTAAGACGTAGGCGCCACCGATCAAATAGGTGCCTGCCATAAAGGGAACAATCTTTTCCGTAACACTTGCCAAGCGAGCAATACCACCGAAGATAACCAAGGCCGTCAAAATGGCTACACCGATGCCTGAACCCAAAAGGGGAATGTCGAAAGCTTCGAGCATGGCGTTACTGACGGTGTTGGATTGCACGAGGCTGCCCATACAGCCCATCGTGATGATGGCAACCGATGAGAAGAAAAGGGCTAGCGGGCGCCACTTTTCACCCATACCCTTGATGATGTAGTAAGAGGGACCGCCCACCACATGGCCTTTGTCATCCAAACCCCTGTAGGTTTGAGCTAATACAGCTTCTGCAAAAATCGTGGCCATACCGAAAAAGGCGGCGACCCAAAGCCAAAAGAGCGCACCGGGACCACCCGAGACCAAAGCGGTGGCGGCACCCGCAACGTTACCGGTACCGACTTGGGCGGCAATGGCCGTTGCCAGAGCTTGGAAAGAACTCATGCCGGACTTATCGGCCTTTTGCCCAAACAAAGAGGCTTTACCGAAAAGTAAGCGCAGCGCTAAGGGGAAAAGACGAATCTGTACAAAGCGCAATTTGAAGGTGAAGAAAATGCCCGTACCGCACAAGAGGGGAATAAGAAAAAAGACTCCCCAAAGCACACTATTGACTTCACTGACCCAGTGATTAAGCAGTTCCATATTGTTTTCTTTCTTTAAATTAAATGAGATTCTTCTCTTTTTACTTGAATATCAGCAACTCAGGCGCTACATTTAGTTTTTCAATTGAAAGTAATTAGTCAAAACTACTTACTTTTTTAATGATTTTTGAAATTTACTGAAGATTTATCCCTTTGAGAGTAAAAAAGGCCGGGAAGATGAGAACGATTTCTGTCATTGGTTCGGGGGCTTTGGCAAGTATTTTTGCTAAAGAATTAAAGCATTTATTAAGTGACGATTATGAAATTCGTTACGTCTTTTCAAAAACACTTTCTCACGCTCGTGCGTTAGCTGACGCAGTGGATGCAAAAGCCACCGACCGATTTGAAGATCTCTTAGAAAATCCCTCGGACTATGTGGTGGAGTTTGCCGGTATTGGTGTCGTTAAAGCCTACGCTAAAGCGATATTAAGTTGTCCGATGAATTTAGTGATTGCTTCGGCGGGTGCTTTGGCTGATGAGGCCTTTAGGGCAGAGCTTCAAACGACGGCCAAGTCCAATAATGTCAAACTCTATGTGGCAGGCGGTGCGATCGGTGGTCTCGATTTAATGCAAACTTTTGCGTTGATGGGCAAATGTGAAACGACGATTGAAAGTACGAAGGCTCCAAAGAGCTTAAACGGTGCCCCGTACTTGGCCGGTCGAACGTTATCGGAAACGGATGTTGAGAAAGTTTTTGAAGGTGGCGTTAAAGAAGCGATTGCAGGCTTTCCCAAAAACGTGAATGTGGCGGTAACGGCGAGCGCTGCCAGTGACAATCCTGCTACAACGGTGAAACTCGTGAGCACCCCCGGTGTATCAACCAACACTCACACCATTACGCTAAAAAATGAATTAATGAAGGCAACGATTCAAATTGCCTCTAAGCCCGATCCGCAAAACCCGAAGTCGAGCATCTCAACGGCTTGGAGCGTGTTGGCGCTTTTGAAAAATTTGGCTTCCCCCGTTGTTTTTTACTAAAGGGGTTTGTGCCAACCGAAGAGACTTTCGGTGCGAATCGGAAGCTCTTCGGTGATGATACGAACCGTCTTTTCGTAATCTTCAATCGTTTTCGCTTTATAAATCAACTTTACGATTTTCTCAGCCCCGTCAAAGAGATTGTGTTGGAAAAACCAATACTCTTTCATGCGCATCATGGCGTTTTTCTGACTATCAAACGCACGAGCGTAGCTCTCAAATAACGCACGGCTAAACTCAATAATTTCTTCACGTGAAGCTGGTGCGCCACCTTTAGCTTTTCTAAATAAAGCGGGGTCGGACATCAAGGCGCGGCCCACCATGATAAGCGCCAAGTCAGGGTAGCTATTTTGGATATTATCCAAGTCGGCATTGGTGACAATGTCGCCGTTGTAGCCCAAGGGCATTGCCATGCGACGATAGTAATCATCAAAGATATAACGACGAACATCCCCTTTGTAATGATCGGTGCGCAAACGCGGATGAATCGTCAAGTGCTTCATGGGGAAGCGGTTATAGACCTCGGCAATCGCATCAAACTCGTCTTCATCGGACCACCCCAAACGCGTTTTCACTGAAATGTCGATCGGAAGATCGGCTTCAAAAATGACTTCTAAAAAGCGCTCTAATTCATGCGGAGTGCGCAAAAAGCCACTGCCTTTGCCTTTGGCGACAACGGTGCCTGCGGGGCAGCCGAAATTAAGATTGACCTCATCGTAACCCAAGTCAGCCAATGCCTTTGCTGCCCAAATAAAGTCTTCCGTGTTACGCGTTAAAAGTTGAGGGACAGCATGAATGCCGTCGTTGATCTCAGGCGCCAATTCTCTGAGTTGTCGTTCGGTAAAGGCCGGTGTCGTCGTAGGAGACACGAAGGGCAAGTAGTAAGCATCAGCGGGGCCAAAGAGTTTGGCATGCACTTTTCTAAAAGGAGCACCCGTGAGACCTTCCATGGGAGCAACAACGAGGAGGGGATTGGTAGCCGTCATAAATAAGCAAAAAATCGAATAAGCGCGTGATTTTAGCAGTCTGTCAGCCTTTTCAAAAGAGAACTTTTCTCTCGATAGAGCTAAAATCAAAAAATTGATTCAATTTTTACGGATCCCTGTCGATAGGGACAAGCTGCATGCCTCAAGAACATACTTTTGCTACCTTCGGTCTTAACGATTGCATTATGCGTGCCATTGACGAAATGGGCTATGTGAAACCGACACCAATTCAAGTCTCGGCCATTCCGCTCGTTTTGGCTGGCAATGATGTGATGGGGGCTGCTCAAACGGGGACGGGGAAAACAGCAAGTTTCGGCTTACCGCTTTTAAATCGCTTGGTGCCACAAGCCAACACCAGTATGTCACCAGCTCGTCATCCGGTGCGTGCGCTGATTTTGACGCCCACTCGAGAATTGGCAGACCAAGTGCATGATAATTTACATGCTTATGCGAAGTATTCCGGATTAAGAACCGCTTGCGTTTTCGGGGGCGTGGATATTCGCACGCAAGCCGATGCTTTGCGCCGAGGTGCAGAAGTATTGGTGGCAACGCCCGGACGCTTACTTGACCATATTGAGCAACGTAACACGCAATTGTCTCAAGTGGAAATCGTTGTTTTGGACGAAGCAGACCGCATGTTAGACATGGGCTTTTTGCCCGATATCTCTCGCATCTTGAAGATGTTGCCGGCAAACCGTCAGAGCTTAATGTTCTCGGCCACTTTCTCGCCGGAAATTAAATCCTTGGCAGCGAACTTCTTGCGAAGCCCTAAGCTCGTGGAAGTTGCTCGAGAAAATTCCACCGCTAAGACCATCACGCAACGCCTCTATGAAGTGCATGACTCTGAAAAGGTTGATGCGTTGATGGAGTTGCTCGATGACGAGCGCTGTGAAGACGCTAAAAACATTTTGGTCTTTGTGAATTCGAAGATCACATGCCGCCGTTTGGCCCGAATGCTTGAGCGAAACGGTTTTAAGGCTGATTCTATTCACGGGGACAAGACGCAAGACGAGCGCATCAAAACGCTTGAAGCTTTTAAGTCGGGTGATGTGAAAGTGTTGGTGGCAACCGACGTGGCCGCTCGCGGTTTAGATATTGCCGAGCTTCCGGTTGTCATTAACTTTGATGTGCCTTTTAATGCTGAAGACTATGTGCACCGTATCGGTCGTACGGGTCGCGCCGGCAGTAAAGGCTTGGCTTTGATGATCACGTGTCCTGGGGCTGATGAACGCAATGTCGAAGCCATTGAGCATTTGATTCATGAAAAGTTGCCGCGTGAGCGCTTGGATATTCAACCGCGCCGTCGTCCTCAACCGGGTAGCTTCCGAAAGACTTATGTGGCTCCGCCCACCTCGCCCGTCTCGACGGATCCGTTTTTTGATCAACCGTATGTTCCCTCTCAACCTACTGTGGAAACGCAGCCCCAAGAGCGCGAACCGATGTCAGCGAAAAATACAAAACCCAAGGCTAAGGTTTCTGCGCTTTTAGGTGGTCTTATCCGTAAGTAATTCGGGTTAGGTTAAAAATGTTAGGCATTTGTGATGTCGGTTAAAAATCGACACACTTATGCCTCTTTTTTCGAGCAATTCTTTATACAATATTTATATCCGACTAAACATTCTTAGCCCGTTGAATGGCTCTTCTGTATCAGGGAGTTATTCTGGGTGACTTCAGGCTAGGAGTCTGTCATGCCAGAGACAAAAATTGTTAGTAGCCGTCTTGCTCGCGAGATGGCTTTGCCTTTATATGAGGGCAAGACTTTATTTACCGGCGAAGCACGAATGGCGCACGCCGACGGTATGGCCAATATCGTACGCAGTATCCGAGATGATGAAGATTTGATTGCAGCGGCCTACCTTTTCGCAGTTCATGAAAGTGTTCCCAATACCGATGAGTGGTTAAAGAAAAACTTTGGCGCGACGGTCGCCGAGTTGGTCTATGAACTTCATCGACTCATTGAAATTAACGGCAAAACCCGTTTGGTTAAAACGGGTGAAGATGCGGCCGAAGATAAACTGTTACTAAAAGCTCAAGACGCTCTTTTGCGTAAGATGGTCTTAGCCATGTGTAAAGACCTTCGTGTGGTGATCTTGCGCTTGGCGAGCCGTTTGCAAACATTGCGCTACTTTGCCTCTCAAAAGGATAGGGCGGAAGACGCAAAACAATACGGTGCTGATACCTTGGCGCTTTATGCACCGCTAGCGAACCGTTTAGGGATTTGGCAAGTGAAGTGGGAGTTGGAAGACTTGTCCCTTCGCTTTACCAAGCCCAGAGAATATAACGAAATCGCTCAACTCTTAGATGAAAGTCGTGAAGCCCGCATTGCCTTTATGCGCGATACCGTGCAAAAGATTCGCGATATGTTGGCTGAAAAAGGAATTGAAGCCGAAGTTTCCGGCCGTCCTAAGCACATCTACTCCATCTACAAAAAGATGGAGCGTAAGCACTTAAAGTTCAATCAACTCTATGATGTGCGTGCTTTGCGCATCATTGTGCAAACGGTCGAGCAATGCTACGAAGTGCTCTCGATTGTGCATGAGAATTTCCCGGGGTTAGCAAGCGAATACGATGACTATATCTCTAACCCGAAGCCTAATGGCTATCGCTCTTTGCACACGGTGATTCTCGATAAGAAAGAGCGCCCCATTGAGATTCAAATTCGTACGCAAGCCATGCACGAATATAACGAACTCGGTGTGGCGGCTCACTGGCGCTACAAAGAGTCGGGCAATTCCAATAAGGCCGGAGACAGCTCCTCTGAAGATCAAAAGGTCGCCTGGTTGCGTCAACTTTTGGCTTGGAGTAGCGATGTGAAGCCTTCGGGTGACTCGGGTGTTGTTGAAGACGATCACGTCTACGTCTTAACGCCTCAAGGTCGTGTCATCGAAATGGTGACGGGCGCAACGCCTATTGACTTTGCTTATCACTTGCACAGTGAGCTCGGTCACCGCTGCCGCGGAGCTCGTGTTAATGGCGCATTGGTGCCTTTGAATTACAAACTCAAGACCGGCGAGACGGTTGAGATTGTGACCACCAAGTCCGGTGGCCCCAGTCGCGATTGGCTCAATAGTGAATTGGGTTTTGTGGCGACTTCTCGTGCTAAGAGCAAGATCCGTCAATGGCTTCACGCTCAACAACTTCAAGAGCAAGTCACGCAAGGGCGCGAACGCATCGAAAAGGAAATGGCTCGTTTGGGCAAGACGGCTTTTAAGCTTGAAGAACTTGCCAAGCGCTTGGGTTATGACACCTTAGATGATTTGTTCGTGGGTGCGGCTAAGGATGAAGTCGGTCCCAAGACCATTGAAAAGGTCTTAAAGCCTCAAGAAGAGGAAAAGAAGGAAGAACTCATCACGACCAAGTCCAAGGCCGAACAAGCCAAGAGTCAGGTGCTTGTGGTAGGTGTCGACTCCCTCTTGACGCAATTGGCACGATGCTGCCATCCGGCGCCGCCCGACAAGATCATAGGCTTTGTGACGCGTGGCCGTGGTGTGACGATACACCGCGCAGATTGCCCCAATATCCGTAACCTGGATGACAAGGGTCAAGAGCGTTTGATCGAGGTGAGCTGGGGGAATGCTCAAGGGGCTGTGTTCCCGGTTGATGTTTTGGTCATTACGAATAACCGTCCGGGGTTACTCAAAGACTTAAGCGAAATTTTCTTAAAAGAAAAGATTGCAATTGTCGGTATGAATACGCAAAACATTCGCGGTGACGTGCATATGCGCTTTAATGTGGAAGTGAGCAGCGCTCAGGCACTAACGAAGACGCTGACGGCAATTCAAGATGTGCCGGGCGTTTATAATGCACGACGTGTTTAATTAAAAATGGACTCTGGATTGGTATCCGGTGTCCGATAAAGGGTTAACTAATGAGAGTTTCTGAAGGTTCCGTTCGTTTGATGCGCCAAGCATTGCAATGCATCATCTACATTGGGTTAGGTCACATTGCGTTTGAAATGGTCGCAACTTACATGACGCCGGAATATAGTCACTTGTGGTACTACGCTCTTTTGGTACCGGGCATTTACTATGTGATTCCGATTTTGGCGTTGTTGGTGACGATTATGATTTTGGAAAAGTTTGTGAGCAAATAATCTTCACGAACAATGAAACAAAAATGGGATTACCGCGATGGCAATCCCATTTTTGTTGCTAAAGCTCTTAACACATGTTTTGTGAAAAACCTGGCTTAGTCAACAGTCTGAGACGGTATTGAGTTAACTCTGATACCGTCAATTATTTTGTTGGGAGAAGGAGAACTTCTCCCAACGCACTCAATTAAAGTTCGTTGACGTGTTGCAAGCAGTAGAGCACGACATCCATTGTGGGAGCGAGCGTGTCAATGTACAACGTTTCTTCGGTCGTATGGGCACCCTTAATTGTCGGGCCTAAACAGATCATTTGCATGCCTTCGCGTTTAGAGGAGAACCAAGAGGGTTCGAGACCGGCGTGAATGGCCACTAAGCGGGCATCAACGCCGATGCTCTTATAGCCTTGGGCCGCAAGCTTCAAAAGGGGCGTGTCGGGATCGCCGTCCCAGCCCGGGTACTTACTCATAACGGACAATTCGTAACCGTACTTGGCCGATTCCTTACGGAAGTCGTCTTCTAACTTATCAACGTCAGCGGTAACGCAGGAGCGACTACTGGTGCCAACTTCGCAAACACCGTTGATCAATTGCAAAATACCCGTATTCGAAGACGTTTGGACCAAGCCTTCAATCTTCGGACTCATGGCTAAAACACCTTGCGGCAAGTAGTTAACAAGGGCAATCAAATTGGCAGAGTCTTCACCGGAGATGGCTTCTAAGTCTTTGGTATCCACTTGCGTTAATTCAACCGTCATCTTTTCAAGCGGGAACTTTTCAACGAGTTCGGCTTGAGCGGCGGCGATGGCTTCACGCATTTGAGCTTCCATTTCAGCCTTCACGGCGAACGTGGCAGAACCATTGTGCGTGATGGCGTTAAAGGCGGCACCGGACTTTACTTCAACGAAACGAATCTTGCCGCATGCCGTTTGAACACGGTCGAGCATCGTCATTAACGCTACAGAAGCGTTTAAGCGATTGCGATGAATGTCCATACCGGAGTGACCGCCCAAGAGCTTATCAACGGTTAAGCGGAACACACGACGGCATTCGCAGATGGGCTTCGTGGCAAATTTTTGCTTCATAGAAGCGCGCAAATTACCGGCACAGGAGTAACAAACTTCGTTTTCTTCTTCAAGGTCAATATTGATCAAGAATTCAGAATCAAGAGCGGCCGGATCCAAAGCGGCAGCGCCGTGTAAGCCCACGTCTTCGTCTGCCGTAAATAAGCAACGCAACGGACCGTGCGGAGCATCGCTCGTGGCCACAGCCAAACCGGCAGCCACACCGATACCGTTGTCAGCACCTAAAGACGTCCCGTCTGCGGTCATACGGTCGCCATTGATGATGGCCGTGATACCGGTGGTCTTGAAGTCAATGTCCTTGTCGGACGTGCACACACAGACCATGTCCATATGGGCTTGAAGAATCACTTTAGGATAGTTTTCGTAACCTTCGGTGGCAGGGACATCCATCCAGAAATTACCGTAGTTGTCACGGTAGTGCTTAAAGCCGTGCTTATCAGCGTAAGCTTGGAAATAAGCTAATGCTTTTCCCGTGTGGAAACCAGGACGGGGAACCTTACAAAATTCAAGGAATTCATTAACTGTGGCCGTCGTCAAACGATTGGCGGCGTCACTAGCCGTTTCGCGCCAAACCTTGTGTTCACATTGAGATTGCATTTTGCCTCCAAAGGATATCAGGACTAAAACAGAACTATTTTAGACGTAAATGATCTAAATAGTTTTGCTTAGTATTAATGAATTCCCTAACTTTCTGAATTAAACTGCAATCAGTGACCCTATTTGGGTCGTTCAAACCAAAATAGAGGTTGATGATGGACTTAAAAGCATTCGTTGAAGCAATCAATGTTTCTCAAGGCAAGACCCCTGCCGAAATCTGTTTTACCAACGGTATCGTTGCAGATGTTTTTAGCGGTCAATTTTTATCCGACGTGGATGTTTTGGTAGATAACGGTGTGGTTGTTGATTGCGTGAAGACGGGCAGTCGTGAAGCCAAAGAGACGATTGATCTCAAAGGAGCCTATTTGCTACCGGGCTTTATTGATACGCATGTTCATATCGAGTCTTCCATGTTAAGCCCTGAGCGCTTCAGTGATTTGGTGGTGCCTCATGGTACAAGTGTGGTGATAGCCGATCCCCATGAAATTGCCAATGTTGCCGGTAAAGCTGGGATTGAGTACATGCTCAAAGCAGCAGAGTTCACACCTTTAGATATTCGATTTATGTTGCCGTCATGCGTACCAGCAACGCCATTTGAGAATTCCGGTGCTGTTCTTAAAGCTCAAGATCTTCGTGAATTCTACGATCATCCCAAAGTGTTGGGCTTGGCTGAAGTCATGAATATCCCTGGTGTACTGATGGGAGAGGCGGATCTCATGCAAAAGCTCATTGATGCCAAGAATCAAGGCGTGCCCATTGACGGTCACGCGCCGATGTTTTTAGGAAGTCAGTTGTCCGCTTGCGCACTGGCTGGCATCGGAAGCGATCATGAATGTTCAACGGTTAAAGAACTTCAAGAACGTATTCGTCGTGGAATGGCTGTCAATATCCGTGAAGGGTCGGCCGCAAAGAATTTTGATGCCTTGATTCAAGGTGTGACCGATGAAAATGCCGCTATGTGCTTTTTCTGCACGGATGACGCTAATCCGAGCGACATTCAAACGCGCGGTCATATGGAAAAACACTTGAGAATGGCGGTGGCTGCCGGTCTAAATCCCATGACCGCTTTGCGCATGGCAACCGTCTATGCGGCACGTCACTACGGTTTACGAAAAATCGGGGCCATTGCGCCGGGTTATCGTGCTGATTTTGCAATCGTCAATAACCTCAAAGATTTTAAAGTTGCAGATGTTTACTTAAAAGGTGAACACGTTGCGCACGAAGGAATCGCTTTGCGTTCTGTAAAAGCGCTTCATCAACCGACAACGGTTTTGTCCTCAGTGAAAACAGCCCCTATTAATGAGCAATCCCTTCGTATGGCGATCTCAACACCAACGATTCGAGTCATTGATGTACTCCCCAATCAGATTCTGACCGAAAGCGGTACTCAAATCATCAAGGGGGCCTGTCACTTCCAAGCGTCATTAAATCCTGGTCTTGTGAAAATCGCAGTGATTGAACGCCACCACGAAAAAGCCTCTATTGGTTTAGGAGTGTTGCGAGGCTACATTAAAGCAAACTCTTTAATGAATGGTGCGATCGCTACGACCATTGCTCATGACAGTCACAACGTGGTGATTGCAGGTGGTTCGGATGCCGACATGGTGCTTGCACACGACACGTTAAAGGCCATGGGTGGTGGCATGGTGGTTGTCAAAGACCACAAGGTATTGGCAACGTTTGCACTTCCCATCGGAGGCTTAATGAGTGACGGGGAAAGTCAAGACGTTATTGTCGGACAAAGTGCCCTTTATGAAACTGCGCACCAAGCTTTTGACTTTGCCGAAGGCGTGGAGCCAGTGATGACCTTAGCTTTCATGTCTTTACCGGTTATCCCGCACTTGCGAGTCACCGATCGAGGCCTTTTCGATGTGGATCGCTTTGCGTTCACGACTTTGGAAGCCTAATTGACGGAGTCCTTTGTTTCTAATTGTGTGTAACAAGAAACAATTGACACGAGTTCTAACAACTGTAAATAGGAAAATAAGCACTTAATCTCATACCCAAACACAGGGGGTGTTGCGAGAATGAAGGGACATAAATAATAACTTTTATTAATCCCTACAAACAGGAGAAACAATGTCCCCCTCACCGCTCATGGTGGCCCTTTGGGCCATCATCCCTTGTGCTACCTTGGCCGCACAGCCAACCTCAAATCCTCAACCAACAATCAATGCAGGTAAAGGCTTCGAGATTGCCCAAAATAAGTTAGCAGAAGTGAATAAATCTTTCGCTAATCAAAAGGTTAATTTTGATGAGCCGACCTCTGCGTTCGAAGCTCCGGAAGAGCCCAGTGGGGTTCTTAACGGAAAGGTTATTTTGGATAAAAATCATTGGTACAAACTACAAAAGAATCGTGATTTTGTGAAAGCTGATAGTGCGGCTCAAGTTGAGCTCTCAGGTCCTTTTGCCCTCCGTGTGCAAGAGAATATTGATAACGCCTTAGTCAGAACCGCAAAAAAGGGCAATTTGACAGTGAACGTCAAAGAGCTTCAAATTCAAAATACGTCAGCTGATGGGCATGGTATTGGCCAAAATTCCATCTCATCAATTACTGCCATTACGACGGACGACAATCTCATTGTCGAAAGTGCACAGCACGCTGTGTTAAGTAAGGGCACGATGACGCTTGAGGCCAAAAATGGAAGTATGTTATTGCTCTCTGAGAAGATGAATACTCTCCAGAATGTTGGCAATTTAAGCCTTTCTGCCGGTGGTGACATCTTCATTCGTTCTGCAACTCATCCTACCGTCATCAATAATAACGGTAGTGGAGTGTTGAAGATTAAGTCTGGCGGCGTGCTCTTTATTGGAACGCAGTCAACACAAAACAATGCGCCGATGATTAACACCAATGACGTCAAAGGTATTGTGGATTTAAGGGGTAAAGAAATTTACCTTGAGAGCAATAACGTGGTCCTTTCTCAAACAACGAGTGAAAAATTCAGTGCCTATGGTGATGATTTTGTTCATGTTAAAGGTCAAATTCATGCCCAACAAGGTAACGTTACGATTGGAACGGGTGATGACGGCAGTGTTGTTATGGATGGCAACATTTATGGCGACAATCGCGCAGACTCTAAAGTCGAAATCAATTTCGGTGTGAATGGTGGTTTAAAGGGTCATACTCACGCCATCTCCAATGAATTAAGAAGTCAGGATTCCGTAGGTGTCGTTGATTTAATTTTTGGAAAAAATAGTGCTTGGACGATGACAGGAGATTCGTCTGCTACCTACTTGACGGTTAGAGATGCTTTGGTGGATTTAAGTGGTGGTAAAGACACGAAAGACTACCAAACATTAGCGGTCAACTATCTTTCGGGTGACAACGGTCAGTTTGTTTTCCGAACGGACGTTGGTGCCAAGAAAAATGATCGCCTCTTGGTCAAAGACGGCAACGGTAAGCATACGGTTTATGTGAAATCCTCAGGCAACGGCAATGGAGAAGAGAGTGGCATCTTGATTCAAACGGCACAAGGAACAACGCACTTTGAATTGGCTGAAACCTCTCAGGGTCGAGTCATTGATGAAGGTCTCTATCTCTATGAATTAGCCTCTCGTCAAGGAGCAAAAGGGGTGGAGTGGTATTTAAATCCAAAGGCAGCTCCCGCTCCTGAACCTGAGCCCGAACCCGACCCGCAACCAACGCCGGATCCTGAACCAACACCCAATCCCCCGCCGATTTTGAGCCCGTCAGCCGAACTCGTCACAAGTCTTTCAGGTTTAGGCGCTCAAACTGCGATTTGGGAAACCCAACTCACTGACCTGAGAAAGCGCTTAGGGGAAGTGCGTTACGGTGCGAAAGACGGTTTGTGGATTCGTGCCTTGAGTCAAAAAGACCATGTTTCGGGTGTGGGTCGCAATGCCGTTTCTCAAAAGCTGCATGGCTTTAACCTTGGGGTTGATCACATCGTGAGTCAAAGCCCGAACGACATGTGGATTGTGGGCGGCAACATTAAGTATGTTGAATCGGATCAAAAGACCAAAACGAGTGTTCAAGGGCGTGGTGACTTAAACACGTACGGTGCAAGTCTTTATGCCACCTACACTGATGACGTCGGTCAATATGCAGACTTTGTTTTGGGTTTGGATCGTTTTGATGAAGACTTAAAGACAACAATGTTAGATGGCACTTTAACAAAGGGAAACTTTAAATCCATGGGTTTAGGGGCTTCCGTTGAAGTCGGTCAACGTTTTGCCTCTCAACACACCAATCTCAATGGCAATCCTGTTCAAGACCAATGGTTCATCGAGCCTCAAGCTCAATTGAGCTATTACTGGTTAAACGGCAAGTCCTATCGACTGGATAACGGCATGCACGTTTCTCAAAAGGACATGGATAGTCTCGTGGGCCGTTTAGGTGTTGTTTTGGGTAAGAAATGGACTTACAGCACAGCGAGTGATGCAACCGATAGCCGTTTCTTCCAACTCTATGCCACGGGCGGTCTCAAGCATGAATTCTTAGGAGATCAACGCATTCGTGTCAATGATGTTGGCTTCTCACACTCGCTTGATGGCACCCGTTGGTACTACGGGATGGGATTAGATTGGAATCTCGCAAAAGATTTGAATGGTTTTATGCAAGTTGAGCGCGAAAAGGGCGATCAATATGAAAAAGACTATCAAATGTCTGTCGGCGTGAAGTGGAGCTTTTAGGTGAACTCGCGAGGATAGAAAAAGAGGATGCTGGCAATGATGACCGGCATCCTCTGCTTCTGTCCAAAATAGGAAACGGGACTGAAATTTCAGTCCCGCTCAACTAGGCAGTCACTCGAAATTATTTCGTCATTTCAAGCAAAGTCTTGTGCGGCACTTCTTGGTGACGTTGAGCAAACGTTTCTTCCCAACGAGCGACTTGGTAGCGCACTTGGTTCGGAGCCGTACCGCCCACGTGGTCGCGAGCTGCGACACAAGCTTCGAGCTTCAAAGCCTTTTCGTAGACATCATCTTCGATCAAGCTGGAGAAGCCTTGCAAGTCAGTCAACGTAAGGTCAGCCAAGTCGCAGTTGCGGTCTTGTGCCAAACGAACAACGCTACCGACAACATCGTGTGCTTCACGGAAAGGTAAACCTTTCTTGGTGAGATAGTCAGCCAAGTCCGTAGCGGCAGGGTAACCGGCTTGAGCGGCGCGAAGCATTTCTTCACGGTTGGGTTCAACGCCCGGCATCATTTCGATAAAGGCACGTAACGTGTCTTTCACCGTATCCAAAGCATCAAATACCGGTTCCTTATCTTCTTGCGTGTCTTTAGCGTAGGCTAAGGGCAAGCCCTTCATCAAAAGGGTCAAGCTCATCAAGTCACCAGCCACACGACCGGCTTTACCGCGAGCGGTTTCTGCCACGTCAGGGTTCTTCTTTTGCGGCATGATGGAGGAGCCCGTCGTGAACTTGTCGGGCAACATCATGAACTTGAAGCGTTGGCACATCCAATAGATCAATTCTTCGGACAAGCGAGAGATGTGCATCATCACCAAGGAAGCAGCTGCGGTGAATTCAATGCTGAAATCACGGTCGCTTACGGCATCCAAAGAGTTTTGCATAACGGATTCAAAGCCCAACAACTTGGCCGTGAATTCACGGTCGATCGGGTAGGTGGTACCGGCCAAAGCGGCAGCACCTAACGGGCATTGGTTCACACGACGGCGCAAGTCGATCATACGGTTGCGGTCACGTTCAAACATTTCAACGTAAGCCAACAAGTGGTGACCGAGCGTGACGGGTTGGGCCACTTGCATGTGCGTAAAGCCCGGCATAATCGTGTCGGTTTCGCCCTTGGCTTTGGCAACCAAGACTTCTTGAAGATCGCTCAACAAGTGAACGATCGTGTCAATTTCTTCACGCAAGTAAAGACGCGTATCGGTTGTGACTTGGTCATTGCGGGAGCGGCCCGTGTGCAAACGCTTACCGGCGTCACCCACCAATTGCGTCAGACGCGCTTCAATATTTAAGTGAACGTCTTCGAGTTCTAACTTCCACTCGAATTTGTTGGTTTGGATTTCTTCGACGATTTGAGCCATGCCACGCTTAATGGCAGCTAAGTCTTCATCGGCTAAGACTCCGACGTGATTCATCATCGTGGCGTGAGCAATGGAACCGGCGATATCGGCGATTGCCATGCGCTTATCGAAGTCGATACTGGCGGTGTAGCGCAAAACGAAATCAGCAACCGGTTCAGAAAAACGACCCGACCAGGCCTTTTTCTTTTGTGCCAACGGATCTAAATGTTCGGTAGCAACTTGAGTCATTTGTCTCTCTCGGGAGTTGTTTTGAATTTTCAGTATTTTACTTAACTTTTTGGTTAGAGATAGAAAATAGAAAATTCAGCGAAAAATTCAAA
>DBFZTP010000021.1:0-3864 GCA_048520025.1 Candidatus Aphodousia sp. | reverse complement strand
CAATAAGATAACACTTGCGTGTTTGTTTTAAATTTTATTAAAAAGAGGGTGTTTCACATGAAACATTCTCTTTTTTGTCTTAAAAACGAGAATTTTCTTATCTCTTGTGTCAAAATCTGATTTAGTCTTTGTGAACTTGTAGGGAAATGTGATGGATCAAATTATTAGTACCTTTTTGTTTACATTTGCTTCGTTTATTCCTGTGTTGAATCCTTTTGGCGGGGCAATGTTCTTTTTGGCATTGACGCCAAATATTGATGATGAAACACGTAAGATGATGGTCAATCGAATTGTCTTTTATTCGATGATCATTTTGCTTGTGAGTTTGTTTGCTGGTCATTTGATTTTGAGCTTTTTTGGTATTTCGTTGGGCGTGCTTCGTGTGGGCGGTGGTTTGGTGTTAATGTCTGCTGGCTGGAAGGCTTTGAATGATGCTAGTTCTGTTGATGATTCTGAGGGGGCTAATATCGAACCGCCTAAGTCCAGGAAGAAGTTACTTTCTATGGCGTTTTACCCAATTACTTTGCCTTTGACGATGGGGCCTGGAATGATTGCGGTGTCAACTGCCATTGGTACTGGGACATTGGGGCAGGGGTCAACGGCTTTGATTGGCTGTTTATTGGCGACGGTCGCTACTTTGTTGACAGTGTATGTGTGTTATCGCTACTGTGATCGAGTGAGTGCAGCAGTAGGTACGACTGGTGCAGATGCACTTTCACGCGTGTTTGCCTTTATTTTGCTCTGTATTGGTATTTCCGTTCTTTGGCAAGGCTTTAGTGAGTTGTGGCTAAGTTTGCCAAAGGTCTAATGAGGATTTTTTAAATGGCGTTAGTTTTTTGTGTCGCAAATCAAAAGGGTGGTGTCGGTAAGACAACAACAGCCGTTAATTTGTCGGCCTCGTTAGCTCAATTGAAACAACGAGTTTTGTTAATTGATTTGGATCCACAGGGAAATGCCACGACTGGTAGTGGCATTGCAAAGGATTCGGTTAAGGATACGATCTATCCGCTACTTTTCGATCAGGCATCCTTTGACGATGTGGTTGTTCACGCTCCGGAAGTAGGTTACGATGTTTTGCCATCCAATCGAGAGTTGGCTGGGGCTGAGGTTGAGCTTGTTGAGTTGGATGATCGTGATGAACGATTAAAGAAAATTCTTGAAGAACAAGATGATCGATATGATTTCGTCATTATTGATTGTCCGCCATCTTTGTCTATGTTGACAATTAATGCATTGTGTTGTGCTCGAGGTGTCGTTGTTCCGATGCAATGTGAATATTTTGCCATGGAAGGCCTGACGGATTTAATTGGATCGGTTCGGCGAATTCAGGCAGACAAAAATCCTGATTTAACACTCATTGGCTTGTTGAGAGTGATGTTTGATCCTCGCGTAACACTCCAACAACAAGTCAGTGATCAGCTTAAAGAATATTTCGGTGATAAGGTTTTTAAAACCGTTATTCCGAGAAATGTGAGATTGGCCGAGGCTCCGAGTTATGGCTTACCGGGGGTTTTATATGATAAATCCAGCAAAGGGGCGAAGGCATACTCTGAGTTTGGCGCTGAGTTCTTAAAGCGCATGAAGAAGTTTAAAAAAGCTAAGAAGGAGAGTAAGTGATGGCCGTTAAAAAAACTCGCGGAGGGCTCGGAAAGGGCCTGGATGCCTTACTTGGGGAAAAGAAAGATCCGGTCATTGTGCTTACGGATAAGCCGGAAGATACTGTTGCTGAATTAGACGTCACGAAGATTCAGGCAGGGGCTTATCAGCCCCGTACGCTTATGGATCAAAGTTCGTTGGAGGAGTTGGCAGAGTCAATTAAAGAACAGGGGCTGATTTCTCCGATTCTTGTCCGTCCAATCTCTAAAACAAAATACGAAATTATTGCTGGTGAGCGTCGCTTTAGAGCTTCCAAGTTGGCGGGGTTAAAAAAGGTTCCCGTTTTAATTCGAAAGATTTCAGACGAAAAGGCACTAGCTTGGGCGTTGATTGAAAATATTCAACGAGAAAATTTGAATCCTTTGGAAGAGGCGATGGGGATTCATCGCTTAATCTCTGAGTTTTCAATGACGCATGAGGCGGCATCTCAGGCTATTGGTCGTAGCCGTACAGCTACGAGCAATTTGCTACGGTTATTGAATCTTGCTAAGCCGGTTCAAGATTTTCTGATGGCCAATAAGATTTCAATGGGCCACGCTAGAGCTTTATTGCCATTAGAACCAGCTATGCAAGTGGCTGTTGCTCAAGAAGTAATCAGTAAAGGCTTGTCGGTTCGACAAGTTGAAACATTGGTCAATCAATTAGAGACGAAAAAGCAAAAACCGAAAGAGGCGCCGAGAGCTCTGAAAAAAGATAGTGATACGGTTCGTCTTGAAGAAGATCTTTCTAATGCAATTGGTGCGACAGTTAAACTGACTGCTAACCGAAAAGGTAAAGGGAAGTTAATTATCGAATTTTCTAATTACGATCAATTGGATGGAATCATTGCTCATTTTGGTCAATTTGATTAACTAATTGAAATTAGTAAGAAAAAAGTGTTCTTTTGGACTAAGGGTTTACTCTAGAAAAACATTAGTGTAAACCCTTGTTTATATAGGTAACGTAACGTATAATTCGCCGTAATGACGGGTTTGTAGAGGCGGCTTTACTGAAAAAATGAGCAAAATCGTTTTACTACAAATCTTTGCCACATTAGGAGTTGCTGCAGTTTCTGCCCTTTTTTGGGGAGAAAGTGTGGCTGTTTCTGCATTATTAACAGGCTTGGCTTGTTCTGTGCCGAACGCATTATTTGCGGCGAATTTGAGTGCTTTAGGCAAATTAAGTCCCTCATCTTCACCGTTGTTCTTCTTAATTGGCGAGTTCATTAAACTCATTGCAATGGCGCTTTTATTGGTGTTAATTGTGATGCTGTATAAGGACTTAGTCTGGCCCGCAATGATTATTACAATGATTGTGGTCTTGAATTGTTCCTTTTTGGGACTTCTAACCCGAGAATAAACATGGCAGCTGAAGCTCTCACCGCTACCGAGTATATTACTCACCACTTGAAGCATTTGTCTTCCACTGCACAATCGAGCATTGTCGATATGTCAGTGATTAATATTGACACGATCACGTTTTCAATTCTGATCATGGCTTTAACGCTCTTCTTGTTGTACAAGGGTGCGTGCAAAGCCACGTCTGGCGTTCCGGGTAAATGGCAATGTGCCGTCGAAATGCTGGTTGAATTTGTTGACGAACAAGCTAAGTCAATTGTCCATGGGGATCGTACCTTTATCGCTCCTTTGGCTTTGACGGTGTTTGTTTGGGTTGTGTTGATGAATGCTATCGACTTGATCCCGGTAGATTTATTACCGACGATCGCTGCTTGGATGGGCATTCATTATTTGCGTCCGCTCCCGACGGCCGACTTGAACGGTACGATGGGTATTTCCATGGGCGTGCTTCTCCTTATGATTTATTACGGCATTAAAATCAAGGGGTTTGGTGGTTTCGGTCGTGAACTCTTCACGGCACCGTTTGGCTCCAACCCGTTGCTTTGGCCGTTTAATTTCGCATTAAATCTTATCGAATATGCCGCTAAGTGTGTCTCTTTGGGCATGCGGTTGTTTGGTAATATGTATGCAGGGGAATTAGTCTTTTTCTTGATCGCACTCTTAGGTAGCCTCTGGGCCGGCTTTGACGGCTTGAGTCTCTTTGGTGTGTTTGGTCACGCTGTGGCAGGGATCTGCTGGTGGCTCTTCCACGTGTTGATCGTGATCTTACAAGCTTTCATCATGATGATGTTGACCTTGGTTTACATTGGTCAAGCTCATGAAGGTCACTAATCACTAGCTTTTTTACTTTTAAATTTTTTTCTTTTACTCC
>DBFZTP010000020.1:0-17961 GCA_048520025.1 Candidatus Aphodousia sp. | reverse complement strand
GTTTGGGTCTGTCTATGGTCAGGGAAGCTCTCTGTTGGCGCTTGTCTTAATGGTTGCAGCTTTCGGTGTTTGGGCCCCTATGGTTTTGCCCTCAAGTGTCGCTCCGATGATAAATCCCACGCCGGCCACGAAAATTCATTTGGCTTTGGGTGTAGTGGCCTACAGTTTTTCATTTATGTCCGCTGTTGAAATGATAAAAACACGTTCGGCAAGCGATCTGTTTCAACGTTTTTTAAATGCAGCATTCACCTTTTTGACTTTGACGCTTATTACCGGAGTGATGTCGATCAACGGCTATTTTGATATGCTGATTGCAGGAGGTAATAAGAGTCTTCTGACATTTGTGGCTTGGGTCACTTTCGGTCTTTTGGTATTGGCCCGAAAGTTTTTGTCTTGGGAGCGTGCAAGCACAGCACTTTTATTTTGGGTGGGTGTTTGTGCGCAAGTTGTTTCCATCTTTTCTTTCGTCTAGAGTGAAAAACGAATGTTTGGAAAAATTTTATTTTTCATCCTGTTGATTGTCGTTGTGTTTGCTCTTTGGAGTAAGCGCAAGCGCGAGATCATTGATCGCAAAAAGGTCACCGAGCGTCAATCAAAGAAAATGATTCAATGCCCCATTTGCGGCGTGCATTTTGCAGAAGTTGACGGAGAGTGGAGCAATGGCGTGAGTTACTGTTCTAAGGCGTGCTTGGAGAAGGCAAAGAAAAATGCGGGCACTTCAAATTAATTCCCAAGGTCGCCTTTTAGGGGCCAATGTGCATTGGCACAAGAGCCCTCATTTTGATGAAAGAATGGGAGAGCTTCCCCTTTCACTCGTTGTCATTCATAACATTTCTTTGCCGGCAGGTGAGTTCGGTACGGGGTATGTTCAGTCGCTTTTTGATGCAACGATTGATACGTCCGCTCACCCTACGTTCGAATCCCTTAAGGGACTGGAAGTTTCCTCTCACTTTTTTATTGATCGTAAGGGTGAGATTTGGCAATTTGTGGAAACTGAAAAACGCGCATGGCACGCAGGAAAATCCATTTTCATGGGGCATGAGCGTTGTAATGATTTTTCCATTGGTATTGAGATGGAAGGAAGCGACTTTGTACCTTTTGAGCCCATTCAGTACGATGCCTTGCAGTCGCTTTTGGTAGCCATTGTTCATCGATATCCGACAGTGCGTTTTATTACAGGTCACAGCGACATTGCGCCGGGGAGAAAAACCGATCCCGGGCCCTATTTTTCCATGCGTAAAAGCCTGGATGACGCATTCTTAAACGGTCAGCTACAATACTGGCATTACAACGAAACTGAGTAGAAATTATCGTGATTCAATTTATCGCTTTTCTTTTTAACATCATTACGACCTTCATCGGTTGTTTGATGCTTCTTCGTGTCTACGTTTTTTATCAACGTTTGTCGATTTTTGATCCGATTGCTCGCTTAGCTTGGGCGGGGACGAATTGGTTGGTTGTTCCGCTTTCTCAAGTTTTTCATTCTACGCGTCGCTGGGAGTGGGCCGCTGTTGTTGGAGCGGTTTTGATGGCGTTGGCAGTTTCTGCCATTACTCGTCAAGTCACCGGTTTGCCCGTTGTATGGCTCTATGTTCCGATTTGTGCCATTTTTGTGCTTTTGCGTTGGATGCTCGAATTGGTGCTGTGGGGGACGATCATTTTTGTTGTTCTGTCTTGGCTTCAACCGTCGTCCCCGGCTTACGGTATGGTGTGGCGTTTGATGAACCCGATTCTCTCGCCTTTATCGAACCGCTTGCCCAAAATCGGCAGCATCGACTTCTCGCCGCTGATTGTTTTTCTCTTGGTCAACGCTTTGCTTTATTGGGTAACTCCTATTTCCCAAGGTTACTTCGTGAGCGCTTGGTTCTAGGGCGTCAAAGCTCAATTGTTTCGTGGTAGGCGCACTCATAGAGGTGCGCCACTTCGTTTTTATCCATACGATAGCCTTGCGGCGCTTCCACTTGAGCCTTGATGGCCCCCATGAGTTGAGCCAAACGAATAGTTTTCTCCCATGGCCAATCTAAACTTAAACCTCTCAATAAACCGCCTCGGAAGGCATCACCGCAGCCCACGGGATTGACGAGGCTTTCTACGGGGAGCGCTTCAAAGTGTTCAACAGTTCCCTTTTGAATTAGGTCGCATCCCTTTTGAGCGCGGGTAATCACCATCGCCTCAAATTTCGTCAATAATGTCTCTTTACTCAAAGAAGACTTCTGTTGAATCAATTCCCATTCGGCTTCAGACAATGTTAAGTAATCGGTGTGCTCAAGCATCCAGTCAATATCTTCGCCTGATAGGTAGCCTGCTGCAGGGCCGACATCCCATACAACGGGTACATGACGAGCTCTTAAAAAGCTCGTGTGGGCTTTCATGACGTGAGAAGCGGTCGAAGTAATAATGCCGTGGGTCAGCGGCTCTTCGGGAGAGACGTAGGCTTTATCAGCCAATCTCATCGCACCTTCATGAAAGGTCGCTAACTGGTTGCCGTTTTTATCGGTTGTGATGAAGGCTTGTGGAGAGTACTCATTTTCAACTGTCATGATGCCGTCAACACGAATGCCGTTTTCGCGTAAATGCTGATAGTACGATTGGCAGTCAATCAAGCCCATCGTGCAGGAGATAAAAGGTTCACCTCCGCAGGTCTTAAGGCTGTAGGCAACATTGGCCGCACAACCACCAAAGTGTCGTTTCATTCGAGGGGCTTGAAAGGTGAGGTTAAAGCCTCGGAGTTCAAGCGTGGAGGCGTGTTCCGCAAAAGTGCCGTCAAACTCTAAGATGGTGTCATAGGCGACGGAACCGGAAATGAAAATACTCATGTGATCAGCCCTAGAAAAATCCCCGTTAGTGTTGGCTAACGGGGAGTGGTGTTATTGGCCTAACTCGATGGACAATTCGTTAGGAACACCTTCAGAAATTTTGAAGGTAAAAGCAACTTGACGAGTTTCGTTCGGTTTGAGCTTTTGCGTTGCATCGTTGAGGTAGTCAGAGGGTTTAAGAATGCGACGCGTTAAAATATCGCCCTTTTCACCCTTAAGAACAACCGTCATCTCAGGAAAGGTCTCTTCAACAGCCTTTTCGTTGTGGAGGTTGGCAACAATCACGTATTCGTCTCCACCGACACGTTGAAGGCTTTGAGAGGCCAGAACAACGTTTTTAGGTTCTTCTGCGGTTGTCTCTGTTGTATTGGCGATCGGCTGGCAAACAAAATATTGGCAAAGCGTATTAAACATTGCTTCCGATTGAGGCAATTTCTCGATAATTGCACCTCGGAAAGAAAGCGATAATTGTAAGCCAATCAAAAGAGCTGCAATGAGCGCAATGACGATCCAAATACCTCGCTTAGACGTTGACTTTTTGACGGGGATATCTTCTTCATCTTCCTCATCATCACCGTATTCAACGGTCGCATTGGTACGCTGAGGTTCGTGATGAATGATTTCGATGGAGTTGTTTGATCCGTTAATGACATCTTGACGTACGGGGCCCAAACGCGGTTCTGTGCGAATGCCGACAAGGCCAGAATTATCCTCTTCATCGACGGCATCAAACCCTTGCAACTGGGCTGAAAGGGCAGCCATGCTGGCAACACCCTTTCGTTCCATTTCTGCTTCTCGCTCAGCTCGAATAACGGCCGTTTCAGTAGGTACGTCTTTAGAGCGATAGAGATGCTCTTTCGCATTAAAAACATTCTGACAAAAGCCGCAACGAACTAAACCGTCTTTGGCACTTAATTGAGTGTCATTGAGGCGATAAGCTTGTTGACAGCTCGGGCAGCGAGTGATGTATACAGCCATGATGATTAGGCCTTACGTTGTCCGGCGATGCACACCCAACCGTCTTGTTCTTTCCAAACAGAAAGTTCAACGCGAGGGTCGTGTTCACGATAAACAGCGATAACTTCTTCAGCTTGGCGAGCCAAAACACCTGATAAGACCAAGTGACCGCCAACGTTAACACGAGCCAATAAGGCCGGAGCCAAGAGCTTGAGCGGGTTAGAAAGAATGTTGGCAACAACAACGTCAAACGTGCCTTCGGGCATTTCGTCCGGAAGCACGAATTGAGCCGGCGCCTCATTGGCTTGACTGTTAATTTGAGCGGCTTCAACAGCTTGCGGATCGATGTCCGTTCCCCAAACACGTTCAGCACCAAGCTTACGGGCAGCAATAGCCAAAATCCCCGTACCACAACCGTAATCCAAAACGGTTTGATGGGCTTGAACGTGACCATCTAACCATTGAAGACAAAGGTGCGTTGTCGGATGAGAGCCTGTACCAAAAGCAACGCCCGGGTCTAAACGGATATTGATGGCCGTATCACCCGCCGGCGGTTCATGCCACGTCGGCACAATCCAGAGGCGATCGGACACTTTGACGGGTTGGAATTGAGCTTGGGTGATGCGTACCCAGTCAGCATCTTCAACCGTTTCATCCTTGATGATTTGCGGCGTCTCGATATTTAAGGCTTTGGCCACGATGGCCAAGTCCAAATCAAACGCAAAATCGTCATCAACCAACACCTTCAAGAAGGAGTTTTTCCAAGCCATGGGAGCGGGCTCCATGCCCGGTTCGCCATAAAGGGGTTGCTCATCGGGCGTATCAGCATCGGCGTCTTCAATGCTTACCGACAAGGCGCCGGCATCCATCAAAGCGTCACCCAACACGTCCGTGGCTTTTTCACTGACTAAAAGAGTAATTTCGCGCATTAGATTCCCTCTTCATGCGTTTTGCGTTGATTCTTCAAATCTTGAAGACGTTCTTCCAAATAGTGAATGCTTGTGCCACCTTGACGGAACTTACTGTCAGACAAGATTTCACGGTGCAAGGGAAGGTTTGTCTTAATGCCTGAGACTACCATTTCAGATAAAGCAATCTTCATGCGAGCAATAGCCGTTTCACGGGTATCGCCATAGGCAATCAATTTGCCGATCATGGAGTCATAGTAAGGGGGCACAAAGTAGCCAGCGTAAACATGACTATCAAAACGAATGCCTGGGCCGCCCGGCGTATGCCAAGCCGTTACACGACCTGGAGACGGGATAAAGGTAAACGGATCTTCAGCGTTAATACGGCATTCAATAGCGTGCCCGTGCAAATTAATGTCGCGTTGACGGTAATTCAAACGTTCACCGTAAGCCACACGAATTTGTTCGCGAACCAAGTCAATGCCGGTGATTAATTCCGTGACAGGGTGTTCGACCTGAATACGGGTATTCATTTCGATGAAATAGAATTGGCCGTTTTCGTACAAGAATTCAAACGTACCGGCACCACGATAACCGATGCGCTTACAGGCTTCAACGCAACGCTCTCCGACCTTTTCAATTTGCTTGCGATCAATGCCGGGGGCGGGAGCTTCTTCCAACACTTTTTGGTTGCGGCGTTGCATGGAGCAATCGCGCTCACCAAGATAGATAGCATTGTGGAAATTATCAGCGAGCACCTGGATTTCAATGTGACGCGGATTTTCCAAGAATTTTTCCATGTAAACAGTCGGGTTATTGAAAGCCACTTGAGCTTCTTGCTTGGTCATAGAAACAGCATTAATTAATGCGGCTTCCGTACGAACCACGCGCATACCACGACCGCCACCGCCACCACTAGCCTTAATGATGACGGGGTAACCGATCTTGCGAGCGATTTTTAAGATTTCTTCAGGATCTTCAGGCAAGGCACCGTCAGAACCCGGTACACAGGGCACGCCAGCAGCTAACATGGCTTGCTTGGCAGAAACCTTGTCACCCATGATGCGAATAGAGTCAGGGCGAGGGCCAATAAAGGCAAAGCCAGACTTTTCTACGCGTTCGGCGAAGTCAGCGTTTTCAGACAGGAAACCGTAACCGGGATGAATGGCTTCGGCGTCTGTTACTTCAGCTGCGCTGATAATGGCAGGAATATTCAAGTAACTGTCAACCGATGAAGCCGGACCGATACAG
The DNA here is from genome assembly GCA_048520025.1 of Candidatus Aphodousia sp. Taxonomy (GTDB): domain Bacteria; phylum Pseudomonadota; class Gammaproteobacteria; order Burkholderiales; family Burkholderiaceae_F; genus Aphodousia. The sequence continues at coordinate 12,029 of DBFZTP010000020.1, read as the reverse complement.
ACGCTTTCGTCGGCGAGTCGAACGTATTTCGCATCCACGTCAGCCGTGGAGTGAACGACAACGGTACGAATGCCCATCTCGCGACAAGCGCGTTGAATTCTCAACGCAATCTCGCCACGGTTGGCAATAAGAATTTTTCCAAACATAGGATGCTCTATCCGATGATAAACAGAGGTTGACCGAATTCAACAGGTTGAGCGTTGTCAACCAAGATTTCTTTGATCGTGCCAGACGTTTCAGCTTCGATTTCATTGAGCAACTTCATGGCTTCAATGATGCACAACGTTTGACCCGCTTCAACCTTATCGCCAACCTTCACGAAGGGTTCGGCACCCGGGTTCGGAGAACGATAGAACGTGCCAACCATCGGAGAGGTCACGGTCGTGCCTTCGACAACACGTTCTTCAGCCGCTGCAGGAGCAGCTTGAACGCTCGGAGCAGCGGGGGCTGCCACAGGAGCAGCAACGGGAGCGGCCACAACAGGAGCCGCGACGGCTACGGTTTGAACTTTATTGACAATGCGAACCTTGTCGTTTTCTTCGGTGACTTCCAATTCAGAAATGCCACTTTCAGCGACCAAGTCGATCAGGGTCTTAAGTTTACGTAAATCCATTTGATATCCCTCTTTGGTTATTCAGTCGGTTCACCCAACAAAGGATGATTGTGGGCAAACGCACATTTATTCTGCATTTTCAGGTATTTTCGGTTAAATGTCTAGAAAAATGCGCTAATTTTTACGATTTTTTGATGTTTTTCCTCACGCAAACAGGGTAGTCCTGTTGGAGGGCTTATTTGAAAAGGGGGAGGAGAAGTTTTGGAAGATCGGAACAATAAGGACCGAAAACGGCCCTTACTGATAAAAATTAATCGTTTTTGACGGTTTTGTCTGCCGGAACGTTATCAAAGACCCAATTGAGGAATCCACCGCGATTTCGAGAGCAGACATAGACTTTACCTTCGCCTTTAAATTCTAAGACGATGCCTTCACCGGTTGTTTGGCTATTGACCAATGTGCCAAAAAGACCCGATTTGCCTGTATTCATGCTCAGTTCATATTTGAGATTTGTGTCCCAAGCGACCAAGTGACCGTTATCGACAAAGAGGGACTGTCCGGGATGAACCTCGAGTTCGCGCATGGAACCGAAGCCCGAGATCGCTAATTGTCCTTTGCCTTCCGTGCCCATGACGAAAAAGCCACCGGAGTTACCCAATAAAGAGCGACCTACTCCTTGATATTTGGAGGAGAGCTCAACATCTTCGGTACAAGCTAAGAATGCACCGTCAGTAATCATGTACTGCTTTTCACCCACTTCCAAAATACGAATGTCACCGGGGATGTTGGGAGCCAAAAGAATTTTCCCGTTGCCGTCCTCGGCTTCAATGCTTTGTTGGAAGAACGATTCATCATTGAGAATTTTTCTACCAATTGAACCCAGTAAGCCACCACGAGTTTTACCTTTTAGTTTCAGCGTACTGTCCATTGCAACCATGGCGTTGGACTCGGCAAGGAGTTTGTCACCTTCTTCTAATTGACATGCCAAGAGTGGATCGACACTGCCGGTAATTTCAAAACGAACCATTGTGAATTTCCTCGAAAAGAGACCAATAACAAAATGATAGCGAATTGGGATTCTTTCTCATGGGAAAAACTTGGGGAAAACGATGCAAAAGGTGTCTTTTTGTAAGAAAAACAAGGAGAACGTGTACGAAGTTTCGAAAAAAGAGTAAACCTATCGGTTAAAATCTATTTCTTTATGGTTATGCAAAGAGATTGCGTCATGCACATTCATATTTTAGGAATTTGTGGCACCTTCATGGGGGGTGTTGCACAACTGGCTCGCGCAGCCGGTCATCGCGTCACAGGGTGCGATGCGAACGTGTACCCGCCGATGAGTGATCAGCTCACCAACGCCGGAATTGAATTGATTGAAGGCTATGATGTTGATCAGTTAGCTTTAAAGCCCGATATGTTTGTGATTGGCAACGCTATCTCGCGTGGCAATCCTTTGTTGGAAGCCATTTTGGATGAGGGACTGCCTTATACATCGGGTCCTCAATGGTTAGGTGAACACGTTTTGTCCGGACGGCACATTTTGGCGGTAGCTGGCACTCACGGTAAGACTACAACATCTTCGCTTTTGACTTGGATTTTGGAGTACGCTGGATTAAACCCCAGTTTCTTAATTGGTGGAGTGCCGTCAAACTTTGATCATTCTGCTCGATTGACCGATTCTCGCTACTTTGTTATCGAAGCCGATGAATATGACACGTGCTTTTTTGATAAACGATCGAAGTTTGTACACTATCGCCCCAAAACAGCCATCCTCAATAATCTTGAGTATGACCATGCTGACATTTTCCCGAATTTAGAAGCCATTGAAACGCAGTTCCATCACTTAGTGCGAACGATGTCGCACAATGCTTTGGTGGTTGTCAATGATGACGCTGATGCCTTGCACCGTGTGTTAGACAGAGGTCTTTATAGTGGGGTTGCCTATTTCAATAGTGTTAATGGGTGGCACCTTGAAAATGATTGCGTTTATTTTAAGGATCGGTGTATCGGTGCCCTTCAGATGGCTTTAGCGGGTCATCACAATCAACTCAATGCGTTGGCAGCGGTGGTTGCGGCAACGCATGTGGGTATTGATCCTAAAGTTTCATTAGAGGCCTTAAGGGCTTTTTCTGGTGTTAAACGCCGTATGGAAGTGAAGGGGTGTGAGCGAGGCGTGACGGTCATTGATGATTTTGCTCATCATCCGACTGCCATTACAGAAACATTGGCGGCTTTAAGAGGTCAAATCGGTCCTGATAAGCGCATCATTGCTGTGATTGAACCTCGCAGCAACACGATGAAAATGGGAACGATGAAAGATCGTTTGGCTGACAGTTTAGAGGGAGCCGACGAAGTCGTTTGCTATGCTGCACCCTCTTTGGGCTGGGATGTTGAGGCCGCTCTCAGTTCCTTGGGGCAAAAGGCATATGTTAAGCATGACATCGATGAGGTTGTGAAAACGGTTGTCGATACGGCTCGTCCGGATGATTATGTTTTAGTGATGAGTAATGGGGGCTTCGGTGGTATTCATGGCAAACTCTTATCTGCGCTAAAGGATGCCTAATGGTCGTAATTTATTTACACGGATTTCGTTCGTCGCCTGAGAGCAAAAAGGGGCAAATTTTAAAAAAGGCTTTCTCAGCAAATAATGCTTTTCGAGCGCCAGACTTAAATGTCGGGCCATTTGAAGCCCAAGCGATTATGTTAGATGTTGTGAAAGATCTGGATCCGAAAGAGATTTGTTTGGTGGGGTCGAGTCTTGGTGGTTTTTATGCAACGTGGTTGGCTGAAAAAATCGGTTGTAAGGCCGTGCTTTTGAACCCTGCGACAGAACCTTGGTCTGTGATTAATGACTACTTGGGCATTCAAACGATCAATAACACGAATCGCACGATTGATGTGAAACCGGAGTACGCCGATCAGGCCCGAGAGATGGCTGTTAATGCTACGAATCCGCAACGCTACTTGGTCTTTTTATCAACAGCCGATGAAGTGTTGGACTGGACCAAAGGGCAAAAGAAGTACAGTCATTGTGAACAAATTATTTTGAACGGAAATACTCACGAAATTGAGAATTTCGAGACGTGTTTGCCGGCAATTAAAAACTTTTTGAAAGATTAAAAATGGAACATACCTTTTTTTCGGCTTTGCTGTTGATGTTTTTGATGGCAGACCCTTTGGGCAACATTCCGCTATTTATTGCTTCTTTGCGACAAGTACCGATTAAGCGTCGTAAGGTGATTATTGTTCGAGAGTGCTGTATTGCCGCTGCGATTTTGTGTGTTTTTGCGTTTGTCGGTAAACCCTTTCTTGATACGTTGGGATTAAGTCAAGCCGCTTTATCCATCGGGGGCGGCTTGGTTGTTTTGTTGATGGCCATCCGAATGGTTTTCCCGTCAAAGGAAGGTGTTTTCGGTGAGTCTCCGTCGGGCGAACCCTTTATTGTGCCTTTGGCAGTTCCGGCATTAGCAGGCCCTTCAACCTTGGCTTCTGTTTTGGTTTTGGTTGGCGGTAATCCCGAACGCATGCTCGAGTGGTTAAGCGTGGTTTTATTAACCATGTTTGCCAGTGCTGTGATTTTGATTTTTGCCGATCGCATTCAACAATTAGTCGGTGAAAGAACGACGGCTGCTTTTGAACGATTAATGGGTTTGATCTTGGCGACCATGGCCGTGCAAATGTTTTTGGGCGGTATTACATCCTTTGTTAAGACGACATTCTAGGGTTATTAAACATGTATATTTTTTTCGAAGAAGACGGTACTTTCAAAGCCGGGACGATCTTGTCTCAAAATGGTAATGCCTATCAAGTTGAATTAACGACCGGTCGTCGCACAAAAGTCAAAGGAGGTCATACTTTCTTTACTTTTGAATCACCCGTAGCCTCCGAAGTGATTCCTGCTGCGCAAGCTATTACGGGGGATGTGGATAAGCAATTTTTGTGGGAAGTGGCCCCCGAAGGCGAATTCCAGTTTGAGGTTTTAGCAAAAGAGTATTTTGGCGAAAGTGCCAGCGTTGTTGAACGTGTCGCAACCTTGTTGGTTTTGCATGAAAATCCCGTCTACTTCCACCGCAAAGGCAGAGGCAATTACCGTAAGGCCCCAGAAGATATTTTGAAGGTTGCCTTGGCTGCGTTAGAGAAAAAGCGTTTACAGGAAGAACAAAAGAAGGCCTGGGTTCGTCAAATGGTTGATGAACATATTGTGCCCAAGGAAATTGCCGCACAAGCCATTTCGCTTATTCTTAATCCCGATAAAAACAGCATGCTCTGGAAGGCTTTATCGGATGCAGCAAGCGAAATGCACTTACCGCCTTTGCGCTTATTGATACAGTTGGGAGCAATTCCCACGGCTTATCGTTGGCATGTAGATAGTTTCTATGCACAGTACTTTCCGAAAGGAAAGGGTTTTTCTTCCAATTTAAGCGAACCCGATGAGGCCAGTTGGACTCAATTGCCGTTGGCCAGTGTTGAAGCGTTTTCCATTGACGATTCTTCAACCACTGAGATTGACGACGCAATGAGCGTTGAGCACGTTGATGACAAGCTCGTGCGCATTGGGATTCATATTGCGGCTCCAAGCTTAGGCATTGAAAGAGACTCTGACATTGACCAAGTGGCTCGTGCTCGCCTGTCAACGGTGTATGCTCCTGGCATTAAGACGACCATGATGCCCGATACGTGGTTTAAGTCCTTTTCTTTGGATGTGGGTCGTGAAGTTCCCTGTTTGTCGCTTTACGCCTTAGTGGACAAAGAGTCACTGGAAGTCCAAGCAACGGAAACTCACCTTGAACGCATTAGCGTTAAAGAAAACATCCGTTATGACGTTATTGAAGACGAATTCTCTGAAGAAAAACTCTTGGCCGGTACTGTTAACCATAGTTTCTCCCAAGAGATTACTTGGTTATGGAAGTTTGCTAAGAAGTGTTTGGCTGATCGAGAAGTGGTTCGAGGTCGTCCCGAAATCATCGGACGTCTTGAATGGAGCTTTGATTTGGATGGAGAAGGTGAAAATGCCACCATCCGTTTGAAGTCTCGTCGTCGTGGTTCTCCCTTGGATTTGGCCGTTGGTGAATTAATGATTTTTGCCAACACTGTCTGGGGTGGTTGGCTCGAGGAAATGGGGGTTGCGGGTATCTATCGCTCTCAAAGTATGGGGCGCGTCAAGATGAGTACGACGCCGGGACCGCATGACGGCATTGGCGTGTCTCAGTACGCATGGTGCACGTCTCCTTTGCGTCGCTATGTGGACTTGGTCAATCAACGCCAATTAATTAGCGCAGTTCAAGACACAGAAGCTTGCTATCGTCCCAGTGATACGGATCTCTTTACGATAGTGGCTAATTTCACCACGGTTTATGGTGCTTACTCTGACTTCCAACGTAAGATGGAACGTTTCTGGAGTTTGCGCTGGATTGAGCAAGAAGGCTACAAGACGATCGAAGCAGTTGTCGTTAAAGGTGAGTTGATTCGCATCGAAGGCCTACCCTTTACTCAACGTATGCCGGGGTTGCCCGAGTTGCCTCGTGGCCAGAAGATTTTGCTTGATGTGTTGGGCGTTGACTACGTCGATGTGTTGCTTGATGCAAGACTTCGCGAAGTGTTGAACGAAACGGACGAAGACTCGCTCGAAGATGCTGAAGAAGATATGCCAGAGCTTCAAAGCGAAGAATCGACGCAAGAATCAACGCCAACGGCTTAATGTAACATTCTTCGTAAGGCCCTAGTGGTACAATGCTAGGGCCCTAGAGATATCTCCGCGGAAGAAGCCTTTCGCGAGAGACGATTTTTTGAACTTTTTTTGTGACGAGGTGCGCCGATGCCTATGGACATGCGAGACACCGACAACCGATTGGAGGCAGCATCCTTTGAAGATGCTTCCTTGGCTCGTGAGCCTGAGCTTGCGAGTCGTGCCCTCGCTCGCATTCAGCAATGCATCGATAAAGCGGAAGACCAACGTCGCAAAATTACCGCTACCGGTGCCCTTTCCACGGATCAGGAAAGCATTATTCGTAATGGCCTTTCCGTTCAAGTCAAGGCAGAAATTGCCAAGATTCTAGAACCTCTTCATCCTGCAGACGTTGCCTACATTTTGGAAGCCCTTCCTAACGATGAACGTATGATCGTTTGGGAATTGGTGCAAGCCAATCAAGACGGGGAAGTGTTGGTCGAGGTTAACGAAGGGGTTCGTGAAACGTTGATTGACGCCATGGATCGCGACGAGTTGGTCGACGCCATGGAAACGTTGGACACCGACGAAATCGCTGACTTGGTGGAAGACTTACCGCCCGATGTGGTTGCAGAAGTTCAAGAAGGTTTGACAACGAAGGAGCGCGCACAGTTGCGTGCGGCTATGAGTTACCCCGAAGAAAGCGTGGGTGCTCGTATGGACTTCGAAGTGGTCTCCGTTCGAGAAGAGGCTAACCTTGAAACGGTTCTGCGTTATTTGCGCAGTTTTGAGGAATTGCCAGAACTCACCGACATGATCTTTGTGATCGACCGTCATCAAAAACTCAAAGGGGTTTTGCCGGTTTCTAAGATCATTGTGAGCGATCCGGAACGCACGGTGATTGAGTTGATGCAGACGGACGTTTTGACCTTAAATCCTTTGGATGAGGCCACTGATGCAGCACAGGCTTTCGAACGTTATGACCTGGTGAGTGCTCCGGTGGTGGATGAAACCGGTCGCTTGGTTGGTCGTTTGACGGTTGACGAAGTGATGGACGTGATTCGTGAGTCCAGTGAAGAAGATGCATTGGCTGCCGTGGGTTTGAGCGATGAACAAGACTTGTTCGGTAGCATTTGGCAGACCGCTAAGAGCCGTTGGGTGTGGTTAGGAGTTAACCTTTGCACGGCTTTCTTTGCTTCCCGCGTAATTAACGCATTTGAAGGCACCATCTCTCAGGTTGTGGCTTTGGCTACGCTTTTGCCGATTGTGGCCGGTATGGCCGGCAATACGGGTAACCAAACGCTGACTTTGTTGGTGCGATCCTTGGCCATGGGGCAAGTCAATACGGCCAACAAATTTGATCTCTTTAAGAAAGAATTGTCGGTTGCCATCATTAACGGGATGTTGTGGGGTTTGATTGCCGGTGGTTTAGCTTGGCTTCTTTACGCCGATAGTGTCTATGGCATGAAGTTGGGCTTGGTGATGTTCTTAGCCATGATGCTCAACATTTTCGTTGGTGCATTGGTCGGCTTGATTGTTCCGCTCACGCTTAAAAAATTGGACAGAGACCCGGCGATTGGCAGCTCCGTCCTTCTTACTTTTATCACCGATAGCGGTGGTTTCTTGATTTTCTTAGGCTTGGCAACGTTCTTCTTCTAATGGAAGTCACCACTTTCCCATTGCGCAATACTGAGGGCCGTTAAGCCTGCTGTTTCCGTTCTTAGGACGCGAGGTCCCAATAAGCAAGCATCAAAACCCAATTCCACAGCAAGTGCGATTTCTTCTTCGCTAAAGCCACCTTCAGGGCCCACGGCAAAACAGACCGATTTTAATTGTGTAAAGGTTAATTTCTTTTGAGCGCCAGGAGCCAAAATAACCTTTTGATCGGCCTCAACACTGCGAAGTGCTGTTTCGAGTTTAGGTTGCCATTGAACGCGAGGGAAGAAGCTTCTTCCGCATTGCTCACAGGCCGAGGCGACCGTCTTTTGCCATTGTTCAATGCGTTTTTCTAGGCGCTTTTGATCCAACTTGGTGACTGAACGAGCCGCTGGCGTCACAATGAAGTCGGTGACACCAAGCTCAGTTGCTTTTTCTAAAATCCAATCCAATTTTTCTTGGCTGACCAACGACTGAATGAGTGTGGTTTGAATGGGGCTTTCTGTTTGACTTTTTTGCACACTGAGGATTTCAGCATCGGTGCGATCACTGAAAAAATGCAAGATGACATCGGCTTCGTGACCTCGACCGTCAAATAAAACGGCACGATCACCTTCACGCATACGCAAAACACGGGAGGCGTGGTGAGCAGGTTTTTCCGGCAACGTTAACGTTGTTTGCGGTTTAAAGGTGTCATCAACATAAAAGCGTGGAGCCATAACGAATTCCTCAAAGACTGATGCAAATTGTAGCGAAAGTCTTCTTTGAGAAGATTTTTGATCGAAAATGTCGATGAAAAACCCCTCATTTTTGCGAATTTTGCGATTTGTTGAGTTATGTAGCCTTTCGGGTTTGCAAAAAGGCAAAAACGTCCGACAAATCAAGTAAAATTTAATAGATTGAAATTACCCGATCAGGGTGCTGTTTGTCTTTTTATTTTTTGGTAGAGAATCTATGTCCTGCTGTGTCACACCTCAATTAATGGCCAACGCTATTCGTGCTTTGGCGATGGATGGCGTTCAAAAGGCGAAGTCGGGTCACCCGGGTATGCCGATGGGGATGGCTGATATTGCCGTCGCTTTGTGGACGCGTCACTTGCATCACAATCCGGCCGATCCGAGTTGGTTGGGTCGCGATCGCTTCATTTTGAGTAACGGACACGGTTCCATGTTGCAATACGCATTGTTGCACTTGACCGGTTACGACTTATCGATTGATGATTTGAAGAATTTCCGTCAATGGCACAGCAAGACGCCGGGTCACCCCGAAGTGGATGTGACGCCGGGCGTTGAAACGACGACGGGCCCCTTGGGTCAAGGCATTGGTAACGCTGTTGGTATGGCTTTGGCCGAAAAGATGTTGGCAGCTGAATTTAACCGTCCCGGTTTAGACGTGGTCAATAACTACACGTATTGCTTCTTGGGTGACGGTTGCTTGATGGAAGGCATTAGCCACGAAGTGTGCTCTTTGGCCGGTACCTGGAAATTGAATAAGTTGATCGTGATTTATGACGACAACGGTATTTCCATTGACGGTAAGGTGATCAACTGGTTCTCTGATGAAACGGGTGAACGCTTTAAGTCTTATGGTTGGAATGTGATCGGTCCAGTCGATGGTCACGATATTGACGCTATGGATAAGGCCATTGCTCAAGCTAAGACGAGCGAAGATAAGCCCACGTTAATCATTGCCCGCACGGTGATCGGTAAGGGTTCTCCTAACCGTGCCGGTACGAGCAAGGTTCACGGCGAAGCTTTGGGTGACGAAGAATTGAAGTTGACGCGCGAAGCTTTGGGTTGGAAGTGGGATCCGTTCGTTATTCCGCAAGAAATCTATGACGCAATGGATGCTCGCAAGGCCGGTGCTCAATGGCAAGCTGATCACGAAGCCAAGATGGCTAAGTACAAGGAAGCCTTCCCGCAAGAATACGCTGAACTCAAGCGCCGTTTGGCCGGTGACTTGCCCGCTGACTTTGAAGCCGTGATGCAAAATGCCATTGCCACCGCTGCCCAAGCTCAAGAAACGGTTGCTACGCGTAAGGCTAGCCAAAAGGCTTTGAATGCTTTTGCACCGTCCGTGCCGGAATTGTTGGGTGGTTCCGCTGACTTGACGGGTTCGAACTTGACGAATTGGACGGGCGTTGAAGCCATGCGTCCGGATACCTATTTGGGTCGCCACGTGAACTATGGTGTTCGCGAATTCGGCATGTCCGCTATTCAAAATGGTGTTGTGCTCTACGGTGGTTTCATTCCGTTTAGTGCCACGTTCTTGACGTTCTCTGACTACAGCCGCAATGCGATTCGTATGGCCGCATTGATGAAGTTGCGCTCTATCTTTGTCTTCACGCACGACTCTATCGGTTTGGGCGAAGACGGCCCGACGCACCAATCCATCGAACACATCCCGAGCTTGCGTTTGATTCCGAATTTGAACGTTTGGCGCCCGTGCGATACGGTTGAAGCTTTAGTTGCTTGGCAAAGCGCTCTTGAATCTCGTCAAACGCCGTCTATCATTATCGGCTCTCGTCAAAATATTGAATTCACGGCTCGTGACGCTGCTTGCGTGACTAAGCAAGCTCAAGAAGCTGTGAAGGCAGGTGCCTACGTGTTACTTGAATCCGGCAAAGGTGCCGATCAGGTCGAATGCGTGCTTTTGGCAACGGGCTCAGAAGTGCCGTTGGCGGTGAAGGCTCGCGCTCGTTTGGAAGAAATGGGTATCGGTACGCGTGTTGTGTCCATGCCCTGCGTTGACTTATTTGATAAGTTGCCGCAAGAAGAACAAGATAAACTCTTAACCAAGGCTCCGAAGGTGGCTATTGAAGCCAGTGTGACGGGCTTGTGGTACAAGTATGTTAAGTGTGGTGCTGTGATCGGTATCGATACGTTCGGTGAATCTGCACCTGCTAACGTGCTTTGGGAAAAGTTTGGTTTCACTGTGGATCGTGTGGTTGAAGCCGCCCACAACTTAATTCAACGTTAATCCTTTAAAGGGGAATTTTGACATGACCATTAAGGTTGCTATTACTGGTTTTGGCCGTATCGGTCGTAACGTCTTGCGTGCCCATTACGAATTCGGCAAGAAGCACGATATCGAAATCGTTGCTATCAATGCCATGGGTGATCTCAAGACCAATGCTCACTTGTTGAAGTATGACACCGTTCACGGTCGTTTCAACTCTGACGTTCAAATCGAAGAAGTTTCCGAAACGGAAAAGTATTTGATTGTTGACGGTGACCGTATGCGCGTTTTGTGCGACCGTAACCCGCTCAACCTCCCCTGGAAGGAATTGGGTGTTGACATCGTTTTGGAATGCACGGGTGCTTTCCGTACGAAGGAAAAGTGCTTGATGCACTTGGAAGCCGGTGCTAAGAAGGTGTTGATCTCTGCTCCGGGTAAGGGTGTTGACGCTACGGTTGTCTATGGTGTTAACCAAGACGTTTTAACTTCCGATATGACGGTTGTCTCCAACGCTTCTTGCACGACGAACGCTTTGGCTCCGGTTGTGAACGCTTTGCACAAGTCCTTGGGTGTTGAACGTGGTTTGATGACCACGATTCACGCTTACACGAACGACCAAACGTTGACGGACGTTTATCACAAGGATTTGCGTCGCGCTCGCGCTGCTACGCACTCCATGATCCCGACCAAGACCGGTGCTGCCGCCGCTGTTGGTTTGGTGTTGCCGGACTTAAATGGTAAGTTGGACGGTTTTGCCGTTCGCGTGCCGACCATCAATGTTTCTTTCGTTGACTTGACGTTTGAAGCCAAGCGCGACACGACGGTTGAAGAAGTTAACGCTATCATGAAGGCAGCTGCTGAATTGCCGGAAAACCAAGGTATCTTGGGTTACAACGATTTGCCGTTGGTTTCTATCGACTTTAACCATGACGAACACTCTTCTGTGTTCGATGCTACGTTGACGAAGGTCTCCGGTACGCGCATGGTCAAGGTCACGGCTTGGTATGACAACGAATGGGGCTTCTCTTGCCGCATGTTGGATACCATGAGCGCCATGATGAACGCTTAATTTCTCTTCTTTAAAAGAGATAACAAGGAGGTCCTTTATGGGCCTCTTTTGTTTGCGTTTGGTAAGTAAAACTATGCAGAAAAAAAACAAACTTAGTACTTTTGGGTAGTCTCTAAGTATCGTATTTG
>DBFZTP010000019.1:0-8630 GCA_048520025.1 Candidatus Aphodousia sp. | reverse complement strand
CAATTGCAGGACATAATTAATCGATACATTTATTGGTATAACAACGGTAGAATCCAGGAAGGATTGGGTTATCTATCCCCTAAGAATTTTTATCAAAAATTGACTTTAAAAACTGTCGCAGAATAAGGGGTTGGTTCATTTAGGGGGATAGTACTCTGACGTCTAACAGCTGGGTTAAAAAGACAAGGGGAATCATCTGACTCCCCTTGAGCGTTTTTGAGCTGAGAAAAAGCTTGCTTAACAATTCTTTTGGAAGTTCCAAGAATGTTCACACATGTCTTGCAAGGTGTATTGAGCTTCCCAACCTAAAAGCTCTTTTGCAAGTTTCGGATCGGCCCAATTGCTTGCAACGTCACCGGGGCGACGTGCCACGATCTTATAGGGTACGGGCTTACCGCAGGCCTTTTCATAAGCCTTCACGATGTCTAAGACCGAGTAACCGATACCCGTACCTAAGTTAATGGCAATCCAACCGGTGTGAGCTAGGGCATATTGAGCAGCCAAAACGTGGCCCTTAGCCAAGTCAACCACGTGGATGTAGTCACGCACACCCGTGCCGTCAGGCGTATCGTAGTCGTTACCGAAGACTTGAAGCGCTTCTAATTGACCGGCAGCCACGCGTGCTACGTAGGGCAAAAGGTTATTCGGGATGCCACGAGGATTTTCACCGATTAAACCGCTCTCATGAGCGCCGATGGGGTTGAAGTAGCGCAAGCACACGGCGGACCATTCGGCGTCAGATGCGCAGAGATCGGACAAGATTTCTTCGACTTGAAGTTTGGTGCGACCATAGGGGTTCGTGACCGACAAGGGGTGCTTTTCATCCAAGGGAAGGTATTGAGGCGTGCCGTAAACCGTTGCAGATGAAGAAAAGATAATGCTCTTAATGCCAAGGGACTTCATGGCTTGTAAAAGCACAAGCGTACCCGTGATGTTGTTATCGAAATATTCAAGGGGCTTTTCGCAAGACTCGCCCACGGCTTTGAGCCCTGCAAAATGCACCACGGCTTCGATTTGGTGCTTCTCAAGGACTTCACGCATGCGATCGTAGTCACGAATGTCGCCTTCTTCAAAGGCAAGGCGCTTACCAAGAATCGTTTCCAAACGGTCAAGTACTGTGGCATCGCTATTGCAGAAGTTATCAAAGATCACCACGTCGTGGCCGGCTTGAGTCATTTCAACGGCGGTATGAGAGCCGATAAAACCGGCACCGCCCGTCAATAAAATACGCATGAGTCAGAATTCTCCCGAGTGAGAAATCAAAAGAGTTAATCTAAAAATGATACCGTGTTTAAATTTTCTTGGAAATGGCGTTACAAAGAAAACGAGTGAATGAATATTCATATAGCAATGCTATGTAGTAAGATGTGCCAATAGATTCAAAGAAATTCATTAAAGCTTATGCAACGTATTTTTACTCCCTTAGTCCTTTGGGTAATGTCTGCTTTGGTGTTGGTCAGTGGCTCTGCGCTTGCCAATGCCTCCGTTACCCTTGAAAAAGACCGTCCCAAGGTTGCCCTGGTTTTATCCGGTGGCGGTGCGCGTGGTTTTGCGCACGTTGGCGTTATTAAGGTTTTAGAAGAATTAGGGATTAAGGTGGATTTGGTCACAGGCACGAGCATGGGTTCCATGGTGGGTGGCGGTTATGCATCGGGCTACTCCGTGGATCAAATGAGCGACATTATTTTGGGTGTGGATTGGCGTGAGATGTTTGCCATTCGTCCGGATCGTTCATCGCTTAATCGTTTGCGCAGAGAAGACGACTACAAAAACTTGGCCATTAAAGAAGTGGGGATTACGGATAAAGGATTGGCTTTTCCTGACTCTGTCGTGCCCTCTCAACACTTAACCACCTTTTTAGCAAAAATTACCGAACACGTTCGTTCCGTTAATGACTTAAAACAGTTGCCGATTCCCTTTGGTGCCATTGCGACAGACTTGTCAGATGGCTCATTGGTTGTGATGCGAGATGATGTTAACCTTGCGATGGCCATGCGAGCATCAATGTCCGTGCCCGGCGCGTTTTCGCCTTTCCCGTATAAAGACCACCTCTTGGTGGACGGGGGTTTGGTGCAAAACTTACCCGTTGAACTTGCCAAAGAGATGGGGGCCGACATCATTATTGCGGTGGACGTGAGCACGCCCTTGGAAAAAAAGCGCCAGGTGAGTTCCGTGACCGCTGTGATGGGGCAGATGGTGGCGATTTTGACGGATCGCAATTTGGTGGAATCAAAGAAAAAGTTAGGCCCCAAGGACATTTTGATTACGGTCGATTTAGGCGAATTGACGGCAGCCGACTTTAATAAGGCCCAAGCCATTATGGATGCCGGTGAAAAGAGTGCTCGCAAGTATGAAAAGGTACTGAAGCGTTTGGCCGTTTCTAAAAAAGAATTCCAAACGTGGAATTTGGCTCGTCAATCGGTTGTGAGTGACCCGCATGATATGACGATTGCCGAGGTTCGAGTCGAGGGTTTAAAGACGGTCAATCCGGACTTTGTGAAGGAAATTGTTGATATTGAGCCTGGTGACAAGGTTAATGTGGCAACGCTCAATCGCGCGAGCGACCGCGTTTGGGCAACGGACGACTTCTCTGTGGTGCCCTTTGTCTTTGAACCCGGCCCCAACGGCACGGAAGTGCTTGTCATTCAACCTCAGGAAAAGCCTTGGGGGTACAACACGCTTCGCGTCGGTGGCAAGCTATCAAGCGACTTTAACCGAGAACACACCTTTGATTTTCTCTTAGCCCACACCTTGGGTTGGGTCAACCAATGGGGCGGTGAGTGGCGCAATGAACTTCAAATTGGGGAAACGAGTTATTTCTCATCCATGTTCTATCAGCCCTTAGGTGTTAATAGTCCGTTTTTTGTCCGACCGAAGCTTTACTACGAAACACAGTCCTATGACCTCTATAACGGCCACGGTCATGCGTTGGGTACGATTGAAAACAGCGTTTTTGAAGGCTCAATTGCCTTAGGGACGGAACTTTCTCGCAATGCTGCCTTTTCTGTTGGGACGGGTTATGCGAATTTAAAGACTAAACCCACCGTGGGGACGATTCCGAATTGGGAGCGCTTTGATACAACGGCGCCTTTTGTGGAATTTAACTTTCGCTACGACAATTTAGATGACGTGAATTTCCCGAAGAAAGGGGCGTTCGTTGACTTTAAGGCAAGACGCTATATGCACGTTGATGAAAGTCCCGAAAAACCGGAAGTCAGTGACTATTACTTAAGTGCCATTTTGCCCTATGACTGGGGTAATGATTACGTGAGTATCTTGGCAGCGCGAGCGGGTTCTTCTACGATTCCTGGGCGTTTTGCGATTGGTGGCCTCTTTAACATGTCGGGTGCTTACTACGGACGTTACACGGGAGCGGACATGTTCACAACAAGCCTCATTGGAATGAAACGTATCAACCGAGAGGGCTTTTGGGGGATTCCGGTTTATGTGGGTGCAAGTGTTGAAGCGGCGCACGTCAATCAAGAATCTGCCAATAGCAAGTTTATTAATTCGGATTGGGACAGTTGGAAAAAAGCCGGCAGCGTTTTTGTGGCTGCCGACTCAATCGTTGGACCGCTTTATTTGGCCGTGGGTCAAACGAGCGATCAAGACACGGCGGTTTACTTCTTCTGGGGTCGCCCCTTCCGTTAAACCGCGTGTAACGCTTAATGGTGCATGCTCAACCCAATGGCTTTGGTCGAAAGCGAAACTTCGCGAACGAAGTAAATCGTAGAAATCAATAAAAAGCCAATGGAGATAAAGAGCATGCCGAGCTTCACAATTCCCATGTCAATCGAGACCATGCTCTCAACGATGCCGCACAAGACTTGAAGGCCACTGAAGGTGGCCGATAACACCACCGTCAAAATGGACATACGAAGTAAAGCAGCGCGCTCGAAAATCAATTCAATCGCGTGATTCAAATCCTTGTCTTCACGCGGAGCAATGGCATTTTTTTCACGCAAAAGTTGACGCACTCGGTTGGTAGAGTGGTTGTAGCGAGCCGTCATTGCTAAGAGCAAAAGACCGACGCCGGAAATTAAAGTCACTGGCGGAAGTGCCGTGGATAACATTTGATGATATTCAACCATGACACTCTCCTTAGTGGTGGACACTCAAGCCCAAAGCCTTCATTGAGGTGGAGACTTCTTCGGCAAAAATCAGTGTGGAAGCGACGACTAAAACCACGGCCAGTAACAAAAGCGTGGATTTGACCATCACCAAGTCAAAGCCCATGGCAATTTCAATAACGCTCATCAACACGAGTAGGGCCGAGAACATCCCCGAGAGGACAACGAGCAAAATCGCTCGGCGCAGCAGTGTCACCCGCAGGAAAATGAGGTCAATGGCGTGCTCCAACTCATCGTCGCGACGCGGTGCGATGGCGTTACTTTCACGCAAAAGTTGACGCAAACGGTCAGTGGAGTGGTTGTAGCGATTGGTCATGGAGACCAACAAAAGGCCAACGCCCGAAATCAAAGTAATCGGAGTGAGGGCCGCAGATAAAACGGTGCTGTAATCAATCATTACGCAGTCAGCTTTGTCTTTTTGGTAAAGACGAAAAATTAATTAGGGTAACCTGTAATGATATGCCTTTTTACGTAATTAAGAAAGGACAAATACGTTATTCTTTCTCAGCAGTTACCTCAACTGTGGGGGCTTCCTCAGGCTTGATAAATTCAATGAGTTCAGGCGCCACAATGCGGCGATAATCATTGGTCTTAATGATGATGGAGCGATCCAAGTGACCGGCGTTAAAGGCAAGTTCATCGTAGCGTTCATAAAGATAGGGGTCAGCCACGAGTTTTAGGTCTGGGTGAAAACTCACAGGGGGCACGGCACCAAAGACGCAACCGGTGAGTTCAGTAACTTCCACGGGGCTAGCGAGCGATGCGCGACGAGCGCCTAAGGCCACTGCTAATTTTGTTAAATCGGCTTGCTTATCTGCGGGCAAAATCGCAAGGACGTGTTGCTTGATGCCATTGCCTTTGACGTGGCAGACGAGGGCTTTAGCCCCTTGGCCGAGTTGGGTGCCACGGATTTCAGCCACTGATTGACTGGATTTGCCGCTGGCCGTGTGTTCGAGGACACGAAACTGCGCATTTCCTTGCGTAAAAAGAGCGGTTAACTTTTCTAAAACGTTTTCAACCATGGGTAAGGCCTCGAAACAAAGTGTGTCTTTTCTTTTGAGAAAAGAAAAAACATGCAAGAATATAGACAATCAGGGAGGAATTTTAATGGCAGATTTTGTTTCTTTCAAAGGACAATTTTTAGTCGCCGCTCCCAATATGAAGGATCCCATTTTTGCTCAAAGTGTTATTTACCTTTGTGAGCATTCACCCAAAGGGGCGATGGGATTGGTGATTAATCGTGCGGTGGCTTTGAGTGTGGCTTCGCTCTTGGAGCGTGTGGGCATTGAAAACCACAACGAGCGCTTAGAAGAAGCGATGCTTTTTGATGGTGGGCCCGTTCAGGTTGAGCGTGGTTTTGTGTTGCATTCACCACAAAAGAAGTATCATTCTTCGCTCATGCTCACGAACAACATGACGTTATCGACGTCAAAAGACGTTCTCGAGGCCATGGCTGACGCCGAGCGTTGTCCCGAGAAATTCTTTATCAGTTTGGGCTATGCCGGCTGGAGCGAAGGACAGTTGGAAGACGAGTTATCGGTTTCGGGGTGGCTGATTGCACCCGCTGATGAAGCGATTATTTTCGATGTGCCGGCTGAGCGTCGGTATGAAGCAGCTTTGGCTTCGATTGGATTGACGCCGAACGATTTCGGCAATTGGATGGATGGTTCAGGACACGCATAATGGACGGTTCAATTATTGGTTTTGATTTTGGTGAAAAGCGCATTGGTGTAGCGATCGGCAACACCATGATGCGTCAGGCTTCTCCTTTGACAATCGTGGACTCTCGTACAAATGACGCCCGTTGGAAGGGGGTCGAGAAGTTAGTCAAGGAGTGGTCTCCTGTGGCTTTTGTGGTGGGAATTCCCTCGCACCCCGATGGCACAGCGCACGAGATGACCGCGCGTTGTGAGCGTTTTGCCCGACAGCTTGAAGGGCGTTATCATTTACCCGTTTTTCGCGTTGATGAGCGCTACTCCTCGGCGGTTGTCGATAGCGATGAAGAATTTATCGATGATGAAGCAGCAAGCGTCATCTTGCAACAATATTTCGAAGAAAATTAATCGTTATGCATAAGATTTCCGGTGCGTTTCGCTTTGTGGCGGCGCTTTTGTATGTCGTGGCTTGTATCACGATGGTGTTGGTTTATTTGCAATGGGTAAAGCCCGAAAAGAAGGTTGGCATCATTCGCTCTTGGGCCGCCTTTCTCATTAAGATCGTGGGCATTGACTTAAAGTGCGAGGGTGAGGTTTATCCGTCTCATTGTCTGCTCGTTGCCAACCACGTTTCTTTCTTAGACATTTTTGCTCTGGACTCTCAAAAACCGGGTCGTTTTATTGCCAAGAGTGAAATTGCCAATTGGCCGATTTTCGGTCGAATTGCCAAGGGCGTGGATACGCTTTTTATTGAACGCAAAAACCGTCGCTCCATTGTGGAAGTCAATGAACAATTAAGTCTTGCCCTACAAGCGGGTCAAACCGTTATGCTTTTTCCTGAAGGGCGCACGAGTTTAGGTTTGTCGCTTTTGCCCTTAAAAGCCAATTTGATGGAGCCTGCCGTGATGTCCGGCACACCCATTCAACCCGTTGTGCTTTGCTACACGGAAAACGGAGAAAAAACGACAAAAGCCTCTTATGCCAATATTTCCATTTTTGCGTGTTTGTGGACGATTGTGAGTACGCCCAATTTGGCGTTGACAGTGAAATTCTTACCTGTCATTGATACGCAAGGCAAAGATCGCCGTGAGGTGGCAAAAATCGCATCAGCGAGCATGAGCGAAGCGATGGGCGTCCCCGATCCCATGCTGGAAAATCCGGGCTCGAATTAATCGAAAAAAGAAGGCGCCATATCCCAACGATTGACGCCTTTCTTTTTAAGCTAGTGGGTCAAGGTATTGAGGGGCTTTAACACTCAAGACTTTGCGAGTGGGCAACTCAATGGCCGTAAGCGCTCCGCCCCAAACGCAGCCCGTATCAAGCGCAATGACATTGTCTTGAATAACGAGCCCCAACGTTGACCAATGACCAAACACAATGCGGTCATTTTTTGTTTTTCTGATAGGGCACTCAAACCACGGCATCAAATGATCGG
The DNA here is from genome assembly GCA_048520025.1 of Candidatus Aphodousia sp. Classification (GTDB taxonomy): domain Bacteria; phylum Pseudomonadota; class Gammaproteobacteria; order Burkholderiales; family Burkholderiaceae_F; genus Aphodousia. The sequence continues at coordinate 1,410 of DBFZTP010000019.1, read as the reverse complement.
GCTTTTGCGCCAAACCCTCTTTGATCTTGTAGTCAGGAATGCCCTTTTTATCCACAAAGCGAATGCGTGTAAAGCCATTTAAGATGGCCCGCATGCGAGCATCCCCCGTAAGTTTCTTATCCCACAAGTCTTTGCCGTACATGTGTTGCAAATAGGCTTTCCAGTCCTTGCCTTGAAGATGGGTTTGTACTTCTTGGGCGAGGGATTGGGCTTCTTCTATAGTCCAGGCAGGGTCAATGCTTGCGTGCACAAACGTGTAGTCTTGCCATTGGTAAAGAAGGGGTTGATGACGAATATAGTCGATGAGTTCTTCACTGTCGGGGGCATTTAAAATTTCATCGATCGTATCACGGCGATTGACCTTACCGGCGCCGGCTGCCGTTGCCAACAGGTGCATCTCGTGGTTACCTAAAAGGAACTTGGCGCGAGCCCCTAGGGCCTTAATAAGGCGCAAGGTAGAAAGTGATTGCGGGCCGCGATTGATCACGTCGCCCAAAAAGAGCAAAGGCATTTCCTCTTGCACTTGGTCGAGCAAGTCTTCAAGCGTCGGTAAGCACCCGTGGACATCACCGATGACTAAAATTTTTTGAGCCGATTGCATAGTTCAAAACACAAATATAGATTGCTGTCAGTATATTGAAGTTTGTTTTGAAAAGTCTAATAGAGGGACCTTAAGGTCTAAGTGTTTTGCAAAGCGTTTCTCTTTCACGTTTTCTCTTCGCTCTTTGTCTATACTTATAGCTGTTGATTCATTTTTTTCGTAGGTTTTTCCCCATGAAAGAAGTTCGTAAAGTTGTCTTTCCGGTCGCAGGTTTAGGTACGCGTTTTTTACCGGCCACCAAGGCCATGCCCAAAGAAATGTTGCCGGTCGTTGATAAGCCTTTGATTCAGTACGCCGTGGAAGAAGCGTATGCCGCCGGTATCACGGACATGATTTTCATTACGGGCCGCTACAAGCGCGCCATTGAAGACCATTTCGATAAAGCTCCGATGTTGGAAAAAGAGCTCATCGAAAAGGGCAAAGAAGAGCTTTTGCAAACGGTGCGCTCCATTGCGCCGATGGGAGTGACCTTTGTCTACATCCGTCAACCTGAACCGTTGGGCCTTGGCCACGCCATTTTGTGTGCTCAACCGGTGGTGGGCGATGAACCCTTTGCCGTGATGTTGGCAGACGACTTAATTGATGCGCAAAAGTCTGCGATCGGTCAATTAATTGATGTTCGCCGTCAGATGGGCGGTGGTAACGTGTTGGCCGTGCAAGACGTGCCTTTGGCCGATACGAAAAAGTATGGGATTGTGGGGGTGGATGACCCGACTGCCGCATCCAGTTGCGTTCGTACGATGGTGGAAAAGCCCGAACCCGAAGTGGCACCGTCACAGTTGGCCGTCATCGGTCGCTATGTGTTAGAA
>DBFZTP010000018.1:0-13819 GCA_048520025.1 Candidatus Aphodousia sp. | reverse complement strand
AGTTAAACTAAACGATAGAAAAGGGCTCTTTTGGGAGCCTTTTTCTTGTTTGGGGATGAAACTTTGTGTAGAATTCTTCACTCGGTTGCGGGGGTGGCGAAATTGGTAGACGCACCAGGTTTAGGTCCTGACGCTGTTAAGGCGTGTCGGTTCGAGTCCGATCTCCCGCACCAAACTCAAGAGTCCGAATTCTCAGAAATGAGGTTCGGATTTTTTATTTTAAATGCAAAAACGGCCCGTTTTGAACGAGCCGTTTTGACAAAAAGTCGTTTTGCTTACCGCATAGCAAAATTAATCGTGAAAGCAGTAGCAATCAAAACCGTAATAACGGTTAATTCACGTGCTCTACCGGTGAAGAGCTTTAGCAATACGTAGCTGATAAAGCCCAAGCCAAAGCCCGTTGCGACGTTAAAGGTCAAGGGCATGGTAAGAATCGTTAAGAAAGCAGGCATACCGGTCGTGAAGTCATCGAAGTGAATATGCACGACCGATTGCATCATCAAAGCACCAACAACAATCAAAGCTGCAGCGGTGGCATAACTTGGAACGATGTGAACCAAGGGCAACGCAAGTAAACAAGCTAAGAACAAAATCGCCGTCACGAAGGGAACCATACCAGTGCGGCCCCCTTCAGAGATAGCGGTCGCGCTTTCAACGAAGCTTGTGCAAGTCGGCGTGCCGATAAGGCCGGCACTCATCGTTGCAACAGAGTCAGATAAAAGTGCGCGATTGAGACCTTCAATGTGACCGGTCTTCATGTCCATCATGCGAGCACGTTGACTCAAACCGATTAAAGTGCCCATGTTGTCAAACAAGTCCACCATGGTCAACGTAAAGACAATGGTAACGATACCGTATTGAAAGACTGACTGAAAATCCAACGCCAAAAAGGTTTCCGTTGGCACAAAGGTCTTAGGCAACGGGATGCTGGAGAAGTCCGGCAATGGACTGGCCCCGACCGCCATACCGGCAATGGTGGTAACGATAATACCGATAATCATGGCCCCACGAACTTTGCGAACCATTAAGGCCGCAATGATCAAAGCGCCACACCCGGCTAACAAGGGTTCCCAACTTTTTAAACCTCCGAAAGCAACAAACGTGGACGGGTTGGCAACAATGATCCCTGCGCTTTGCATGCCAATGAACGAAATGTAGCAGCCTAAACCCACAACGATGGCGTATTTAATATCAAGGGGTACGGCCTCAATGATCATTTCTCGAATTCGAGTAACGGTTAAAAGCAAGAAGATGACGCCGGAGATAAAGACTGCGGCAAGTCCCGCTTGCCAAGTCAACCCCATCGGGCCGCAGACGTAGTAGGCAAAAAATGCACAGATCCCTAAGCCTGGAGCCACAATCACGGGGAAGTTGGCATAAAAGGCCATGATGAAGCAGCTTAATGCCGTTGCCCAAATCACGGCAACAGTGGCAGCTTCTTTTGGCATACCGGCGTCTGAGAGCATGGCAGGGACTACAAAGAGGACGTAGCACACGGTAATAAAGCCCGTGATGCCTGCCATTAATTCTTTCTTAAAGGTAGTGTTCTTCTCTTCAAACTTGAAGATTTTGGCAAGAAACTCCATGGAGAACTCCATATTGATTTTTTTGTACGCCCCAATGATAAAGGAAATAGCTTAGGGAAACCGATGTTTTGCCTCTTGAGGCGCAAAAGTTACAATAAATAGATTGCTGTATTTTTTGTCCACTGAGGTGACGTATGCAAAATTTTGTTTTCCAAAACCCGACAAAGCTTGTGTTTGGTCGCGGTCAAATTACTCTTTTATCTGATTTGATTGACAAGTCTCGTAAGGTTCTTTTGACGTTTGGCGGTGGAAGCGTTAAGCGAAACGGTGTTTACGATCAAGTTAAAGCGGCATTGAAAGATCACCAAACGGTGGAATTTTGGGGTATTGAACCCAATCCTAAAGTGGAAACGTTACGTAAAGCCGTGGCATTGGGGTTGGAAGAAAAGGTGGATTTGATTTTGGCCGTGGGTGGCGGCTCAGTGTTGGATGGCACAAAACTCATTGCCGCCGGTATTGCCATGCCGGAAACGGATCCTTGGGCCATTGTTAAGACGGGGAACGCCGCTAAGCAAATTCCCTTCGCAAGCGTTATGACGTTGCCGGCAACGGGTTCTGAAATGAATAACGGTGCCGTGATTTCTTCTTTGGAAACGACCGAGAAGTTTGCGTTCCGTGGGGCTTACCCGGAATTTTCCATTTTAGATCCTGAAGCCACTTACTCATTGCCGGCTAAACAAATTGCCAATGGTTTAGCAGACATCGTGGTGCACTGCTTTGAACAATACATGACGACACCGGGACAAAGCCGCGTGCTCGATCGTTGGGCTGAAGGCGTGATTGCCACCGTTATGGAAATTGCACCGATGATTCGTGAAAACCAAACGGACTATGCCGTGATGAGTGACTATATGTATAGCGCCACCATGGCATTGAATAACTTCATCCGCATGGGCGTTACGCAAGACTGGGCCACGCACCAAATCGGTCATGAGTTGACGGCTCTTCATGGGGTTGATCACGGTGAATCTTTAGCGATTGTTTATCCGGGCACTGCTCAAGTGTTGCGAGAACAAAAGAAAGCCAAGTTGTTGCAGTTCGGCGAACGCGTCTTGGGTGTCAAAGAAGGCACGGAAGACGAACGCATTGACGAGACGATTGATCGCATTGAGGGTTTCTTTAAGTCGCTTGGTTTGGCAACGCGTTTGTCTGAAAAGGGTATTGGAATGGAGACGATTGATCTCATTCAAAAGCGCTTTAACGAGCGTGGCGTTCACTTAGGTGAAGCGCAAAATGTGACCGGAGATGTGGCTCGTGAAATTCTCTTAAAACGCCTCTAACCTCATTTGACTTAACATCTCAAGGCCTGAGTTCAGCAATACGAATTCAGGTCTTTTTGTTTGGCCATTGATATTAGATATCAATTGGTTAGCAACTCTTTTAACGTGTCACTTTAATTTAAATCTAATAGAAATTCTAAGCGTGGAGAATGGAGAATGTCGTAAAAAATACGAAAAAACACTTGAACATTCAAGGCTTTTTGGCAAAGAAGGGCTTCTTGACGTTATAATCAAGTGTTTCGTTCAGAAAGCCTAGGGCTTTTTGTATCTGAATCTTTTTGAAATGGGACAAAGTCCCTTATGTTTGATTGACTGCGGCCAAGGTGGCTGCGGTTATTTTTAGTAAGTACAAAGAAATGACTGAAAAGCAAACGAGCTCTTTGGAGCGTACCCTTGATTTGACGGTTTCTGCTGCCCAATTGGCTGCCGATACGGAATCCCTTTTGAAAAAGCGTGCTAAGACGGCTAAGGCCCACGGCTTCCGCCCGGGTAAGGTTCCGATGAACATGGTTCGTGAAATGTACGGTGCTCAAGCCAACATGGACGCCATGAACGCTTTGTTGGGTAAGGCCTACGAAGAAGCTCTCGAAAAGAGCAAGTTGGCCGTTGTCGGTGCCCCGCGCATCGAACCCAAGGGTGAATTCAAGGAAGGTGCCGATCTCGAATTCGTGGCCACGGTTGAAGTGATGCCTGAAGTTGAAGTGCCGGTTCTCGCTGACGTTGAATTGAAGCGCTTTACGTGCGAAGTGACGGACGTTGAAGTTGAAAAGACGATCGAAATCATGCGCAAGCAACGCGCTGTTTACGAAGAAGAAGCCGATGGCGTTGCCGCAAACGAAAAGCGCGCCACGGTGAACTTCGTCGGTAAGCTCGACGGCACGCCGTTTGAAGGCGGTACGGCTAACGGTTTCGCTTTCGTTTTGGGCGCAGGCCAAATGTTGGCTGACTTCGAAAAGGCCGTTGACGGTATGAAGACGGGCGAAAAGAAGACGTTCGAAATGACGTTCCCGGCTGACTACGTTGAACACTTGGCCGGTAAGACGGTTGAATTCGACGTTGAAGTCACGAAGGTTGAAGTTGCTAAGTTGCCTGAAATCGATGACGAATTCGCTAAGAAGCTCGGTATCGCTGACGGCGTTGCCAAGATGCGCGAAGAAATCGCCGCTAACTTGAAGCGCGAAGTCAAGGCTCGTATCACGCAACAAACCAAGGACGGCGTGATGAACGCTTTGAACGACGTTGCTAAGTTCGACCTCCCGACTGCTTTGGTTGAAGACGAACAAAAGGCTTTGGCTAACGCTTTTGCTCAAAACATGGCTGCTCGCGGTATGGACCCGAAGGCTAACCCGATTCCTGTCGAAATGTTCAAGGATCAAGCCGAACGTCGCGTTCGTTTGGGCCTCGTTGTGAACGCTTTGGTGGAAAAGGAAGGCTTGACGCCGACCGAAGAAGAAGTCAAGGCTCACATTGCTGACTTGGCTGCCAGCTACGAAGATCCGGCTGAAGTCGAAAACTGGTTCAAGAGCGATGCTCGTCGCATGAGCGATGCACAAGCCTACGTCTTGGAAAACAAGATTACGGAATGGGCACTCTCTAAGGCCAAGACGACGGAAGAAGCCGTTGAATTCGAAAAGTTGATGGGTGGTCTCTAATCTGAGAACCCCTAAAGAGAAGGAGCTAGGATGATTCAGAGCAATTTGGTTCCCACTGTTGTGGAGCAAAGCGGTCGCGGTGAACGCGCCTTTGATATCTTTTCTCGTATGTTGCGAGATCGCGTGGTCTTTTTGACGGGCCCCGTGACGACAGAAAGTGCCAATCTCGTTATCGCTCAGCTCCTTTTCTTGGAAAGCGAAGACCCGGATAAGGATATTTCGCTCTACATCAACAGCCCTGGCGGCAGCGTCTATGCCGGCATGGGTATTTACGATACGATGCAATTTATTAAGCCCGATGTCAGCACGATCTGTGTTGGTATGGCTGCTAGCATGGGGGCCTTTCTTTTGGCCGCCGGTGCTAAGGGTAAGCGCTTTGCTTTGCCAAACTCCCGCATCATGATTCACCAACCTTCGGGTGGCTCTCAAGGGATGGCCAGTGACATTGAAATTCAAGCCAAGGAAATCTTGGATTTGAAACAAACGTTAAATGCCATTCTTGCTGAACGTACCGGTCAAACGATCGAAACGATCACGCGAGATACGGATCGTGACAACTACATGAATCCGGTCGATGCAAAGGCCTACGGCATCATCGATGAAATTTATGTCAAGCGCGGCGAAGTACAAAAATAATTTGTTACGCGATCGTAAGTAGATGATGGGAGGTTCTTCGTGACCTCCCTTCGTTTTTCGTGTACAGTTCAAATTCTCGAAAAGTTTTACTAATTGAATAATAAAAAAGGTCCTCCGATGTTTGAAAAGAAGAATCGTTGTGCTTTCTGTGGTCGCAGTGAAAGTGAAGTCGACCATATGGTGACGGCCAATGGCGTGAGCATCTGTTCAGATTGCGCTCGTGGCGCACTTGCCTCCATGACGGGTGAGGAGCCCGTGATGACTTCAGAAACGACGATGGCTGAGGGCGCTGAGGCAACGCCGGTGCAAGATAAGCCTTTGCCCAAGCCCCATGAACTTTTCGCTAAGTTGGATGACTACGTGATCGGTCAAGACAAGGCTAAGCGCATTTTGTCCGTGGCCGTTTATAACCACTTTAAGCGTTTGAAGCATTTAAGCGACAAGACGGTTGATGTGGAATTGCAAAAGAGCAACATCTTGTTAATCGGCCCGACGGGCTCAGGGAAGACGCTTTTTGCTCAAACGTTAGCCAAGATGCTTGATGTGCCGTTTGCCATTGCTGATGCGACGACGTTAACGGAAGCCGGCTACGTCGGTGAAGACGTTGAAAACGTGGTTTTGAAGTTGTTGCAAGCCGCCGACGGTGATATTGAAAAGGCCCAACACGGCATTATCTATTTGGACGAACTCGATAAGATTGCTCGCAAGAGTGAAAACCCGTCCATTACGCGAGATGTCTCGGGTGAAGGTGTGCAACAAGCCCTTTTGAAATTAATCGAAGGCACGGTAGCAAACCTTCCGCAACAAGGCGGTCGCAAGAACCCGGGTAAAGCCATGGTGAGCGTCGATACGACGAACATCTTGTTTATCTGCGGCGGCGCGTTTGACGGTTTGGATAAGATCGTTCAACGTCGTGGTGAACGTACGGGCTTGGGCTTTGGTGCTGAATTGAAAAACACCAAGAAGAAGTCTTTGACGGAAGCTTTTGCTCAAGTTGAACCTGCTGACTTGGTGAAGTACGGTTTGATCCCGGAATTGGTGGGTCGATTGCCGGTGATTGCTTCTTTGGAAGAATTAACCGAAGAAGCCTTAATCAGCATTTTGACGCAACCCAAAAATGCTTTGATTAAACAATACCAAGCCCTTTTTGCCATGGAAGACGTGAAGTTGACTGTGACGGATGCGGCTTTAAAGGCGATTGCTCAAAAGGCAATTGCAAGAAAGACCGGTGCTCGCGGTTTGCGTAGCATTGTTGAGTCGGTTTTAACGGATGCAATGTTCGAGGTGCCGTCACTGGGTAATGTGACGGAAGTGGTGATTGAAGAAGAAACGATCACCAAGAATGAAAAGCCTCTCTACATTCAAAAGTAATTCATTTTTCAGACGGAAACTTTTTCGTCTGGAGAAATCGTAACAAAGCACGTATGGGGATTGAAATCTTGAATTTCATCCCCATATTCTGACTATCAACACTCTAAAGTAGAAATGGGAAAGATGACGAAAATTCAAAAAAAACGTGCTGTTTTACCGGTTTTACCGTTGCGTGACATGGTGCTCTTCCCTGGAAGCATCAGTCCTGTGTTTGCCGGTCGTCAAATGTCTTTGGCGGCTATTCAAGCCGTCGATAAGACCAACCAAATTTTGGTTTTGACGCAAAAAGTCCCCTCCACGAATGAGCCGGGCAGTGATGATTTGTACCATGTCGGTGTTGTTGCAACGATTTTGCAACGCTTTACCTTAGAAGACGGTACGGTCAAGCTTCTTTTAAATAGCCTCTATCGTGTCAAGGCCAGTGACATTCGTATGGATGAAAACTACTTGGTTGCTATGGCTGAGCCCATGGACAACGAAGAAGAGGTCGAAGGCTTTGAAGCCGAAGCTTGGCAAGATTCGGTCATCACGGCCTTTAGCAACTACAGCCAAACGAATACAAGTTTGCCCAAGGGTTTAGCACAATCTTTGAGCAGCAAGAAGACGTTGGAAGAAGTCGTTGATACGGTCAGCGGCTACTTGGACATCGGTGTCGCTAAGCGTCAAGCGTTGCTCGAAGAGCCTTCGCTTTTTACGCGAGCTGAAATGATTTTGGCTCGTATCACGGAATTGATGGATAAAGTCCAAATGGAAGAAAAGATCCAACGCCGTGTGAAAAAGCAAATGGACAAGAATCAACGTGATTACTATTTGAATGAGCAAATGAAGGCCATTCAAAAGGAATTGGGTCGCAGTGAAGACGAGGCCGGTGACGTTGATCAATACGCTGAACGTATTGCAGCGAGCGGCATGAGCGATGAGGCTCGCGCCAAGGCTGAAGAAGAATTAAAGAAACTGCGCTTGATGCCCGCAATGAGCGCTGAAGCGACGGTTGTGCGTGGCTACTTGGATACGTTATTGAATTTGCCTTGGTCTCAAAAGAGTCGCGTGAGCAAAAATATCAAGCAAGCCAGCGACATCTTGGAGGCTGATCACTATGGTTTGGACAAGGTCAAGGAACGTATCCTTGAATACTTGGCCGTGCAAAGCCGTGTGGACAAGTTAAAGGCACCGATTTTGTGCTTGGTGGGTGCGCCCGGCGTCGGTAAGACGAGCTTGGGTCAATCCATTGCTCGCGCAACGAACCGTAAGTTTGTGCGTATGGCGTTGGGTGGCGTGCGTGATGAAGCGGAAATCCGTGGTCACCGTCGTACCTACATTGGCTCGATGCCCGGCAAGATCATGCAAAGCTTGACGAAGGCCGGTGTTCGCAATCCGCTTTTCTTATTGGACGAAGTCGATAAGATGGGCATGGATAGCCGCGGCGATCCTGCAAGCGCTTTGTTGGAAGTGTTGGACCCCGAACAAAACAACTCCTTCCAAGACCACTACATTGAAGTGGACTACGATTTGTCGGATGTGATGTTCGTGGCAACGAGTAATTCGCTCAATATTCCTCAAGCCTTGCTTGACCGTATGGAAGTGATTTACTTGTCGGGCTATACCGAAGACGAAAAGTTAAACATTGCCAAGCGTCACTTGATCCCGAAACAAATCAAAAATAACGGTTTGAAAAAGGGTGAGATTGAGATTGCCGATGAAGCTGTCTTGGACATCATTCGCTTCTATACGCGCGAAGCCGGTGTTCGTGGTCTTGAGCGTGAAATCAGCAAGATTTGTCGCAAGTGCGTGAAAAACGCTTTGATTGTGGCTGACTCTGCTCCGAAAAAGCGTGGTGCCAAGAAGAGCGTTCAGACGTTGCGTATCGATTCCAGTAACGTGGGTCAATACTTGGGCGTTCGTCGCTTTAGCATCGGTTTGGCTCAAAAAGAACCGCAAGTCGGTCAAGTCAACGGTTTGGCTTGGACGGAAGTGGGCGGCGACTTGTTGTCAATCGAAGCTGCTGTCTTCCCGGGTAAAGGCCAAGTGCAACGTACGGGTAGCTTGGGCGACGTGATGAAAGAATCCGTTGAAGCCGCTCGCAGTGTTGTGCGCGCTCGTGCCGACAGTTTGGGATTGGCTTCGGACGTTTTTGCCAAGACCGATTGGCACTTGCACTTCCCGGAAGGCGCAACGCCCAAGGACGGTCCGAGTGCGGGTGGCGCCATTGCTACGGCGATGGTGTCCGCTTTGACGAAGATTCCGGTTCGCAGCGACGTTGCCATGACCGGCGAAATCACGCTTCATGGCGAAATTCTTGAGATTGGTGGCTTGAAAGAAAAGTTGCTCGCTGCTTTGCGCGGTGGCATCAAGACCGTGATGATCCCGAAGGATAACGTTAAGGACTTGGAAGAAATTCCCGCGAACGTCAAGGACGGTTTGGAAATCATTCCTGTGAAGTGGATTGATGAAATTTTGCCGATCGCTTTGACGCAAAATCCGATGAAGCCGTTGGGTGAAGTGGAGTTGCAAGAGCAAGCCGCTGCGATTCAAACGGAATCGGGTTTGACGCAAGAAGTCACAAAAGCCTAAAGGAAACGGGGAGTTAGGTGCCTGAGAAGGCACCTTCGATCCCCAACCTATTGCAATCAGAAGCAATAGAAGCACAAAAAATTGGATTTTTTTTGATTTTGCTCTTGAAAAGAGTAGTTCTCTAGTATAAAATCCTCTTTCTCAGTTTGTGGGTGCTTAGCTCAGTTGGTAGAGCGGTGCCCTTACAAGGCATAGGTCAGGAGTTCGAGCCTCTTAGCACCCACCACAAACTTAATGCCCGATGGAGTGGTAGTTCAGTTGGTTAGAATACCGGCCTGTCACGCCGGGGGTCGCGGGTTCGAGTCCCGTCCACTCCGCCAGTGCTTTAAGTTTGAAATTGAACGATCGAATTTCCGTTAAGGAGTGGTAGTTCAGTTGGTTAGAATATCGGCCTGTCACGCCGAGGGTCGCGGGTTCGAGTCCCGTCCACTCCGCCAACTTCTTCAAAATGCGAAGCGAAGGATTTTGTCCATTCGCTTTTTTTGTTTCCAATCTTTGCGTTTGGGTAAGTTCCTAGCGCATTTTCCACCCGATTAAGCCCTCTCCTTGCTATCATTAAACATTTGCAACACATTGGTTGCACTTCGATAGTTTTGAAAGGATCTTTGCAAAAATGCTTCAGGCTTTTCGCACGCACAAGCGATGGATGATGTTCATAGCCATGATTTTCATCATTCCGTCCTTCGTTGTTACGGGTATCTACAGTTATAACCGCATGTCCGATTCCGAAAATGATATTGCCAAGGTTGGCGATACCACGATTACGGTTGAAGACTTCAATAATGCCAAGCGCACGTATTTAGACAACTTGCGCCGTCAAATGGGCAACAACTTCAATGCCAATATGTTGGATACGCAAGAAGCCAAAGTGTCCATTTTGGCCGGTTTGATTACCGATCGCGTTTTGTCTTTGGAAATGGCCCAAAGCTACATCAACGTGAGCGAAGCCGATGCCGTGAATTTGATTAAGACGGCCCCTGCTTTCCAACGCAATGGCGCTTTCAGTCAAGAAGCTTATAAGCAATTCTTAAATGCCACGGGTAAGAGTGATGAATATTTCGTTTATGAATTGCGTCGTGACTTGGCTCGTGAAATTCTTTTGAATTCCGTTGCCGCAACGACGTTGGGTTCTGAAACGGTCGCAACGCGTATTCATGACCTCTTGTCTGAAGAGCGTGGTATTCGTACTTACAGCATCAAGCCCGATACCTTTGCTAAGAAGGTTCAAGTCTCTGAAGACGAAATGAAGGCCTATTACGAAAAGAACAAGGCTTTGTTTGCTGTTGAAGAAAGCGTTGATATCGAATACGTTGTCTTATCTCCCGAAAACTATAAGGACATCAAGGCAAGCGATGAAGACGCCAAGACCTTCTACGAACAAAACTTGCAACGCTTCTCTACGCCAGAACAACGTCGCGCCTCTCACATCTTGATCGCTGCTCAAGGCGATAAGACTGAAGACGCTAAGAAAAAGGCCGATGACCTTTACGCCCAATTAAAGGCTGATCCGAAGAAGTTTGCCCAATTGGCCAAGGCCAATTCTCAAGATCCGGGTAGCGCCCGCAACGGCGGTGACTTGGGCTTTTTCCAAAAGGGCATGATGGTGCCTGAGTTTGAAAAAGCAGTCTTTACGGCTAAGAAGGGTGACCTTGTGGCTCCGGTTAAAACCGACTTTGGCTACCACATCATCATGGTGACGGATGTTAAGCCCGCCGCTGCTAAGCCGATGGCTGATGTCCGTAAGGAAATTGATGCTTTGTATGCTCAACAAGCCGCAATGCAAATGTTTGCTGAAGACGCTGAAAACTTCTCCAACATGGTCTATGAGCAAAGCGAATCTTTGCAACCGGTGGTTGAAAAGTTCAACTTGAAGATTCAAACGGCTCAAAACATCACGCGTACGCATAACGACGATGTGATCACGGCTCATGTGGTCGAAGGCCTCTATAGCTTTGACGTTTTGGACGATAAGCGCAATACGAACGCCATCGAAATCGCTCCGAATACGCTCTTGGCCGCTCGTGTTGTTAAGCACCACCCGAAGACCACGGAAACGTATGATGCCGTCAAGGGTAACATCAAGACCGCTTTGACCAAGCAAAAGATGGCTGAAATGGCCAAGGTTGAAGGCGAGAAGGTTTTGGCTCAACTCCAAAAGGGTGAAAAGAGCACGGCTAAATTCGGCAAGAAGATCACGGTTTCTCGTGAAAAGCCGGAAAACATGACCTTTGATGTCATCAACGCCGCCTTGCGTCCTGTCGCACAATCTTTGCCGGTCTACACGGGCTTGCAAACGGTTGATGGCAGCTACATGATCATCAATGTGTTGGACAACAAGGTTACGCCCGTTGCACCTGAAGAGCTCACGATGCGTAAGGCCGAACTTGCTCAAATCTACAGCCGTCCTGAACAAGTTGCTTTCCTTGCCGCTTTGGAAGACAAGTTTGGTGTGGAAATCTTAAAGGATGAATACAAGGCTGACTATAAGCCCGCTGAAGACCAAGAATAAGTCTTTGAAAGGCTAACCACGAAAAACCGGTGCGAAAAACTTTCCACCGGTTTTTTAATAGGTATTGAAGAAAAAAAATAACCCGAATTCGTCATCTGAATTCGGGTTATGGTTTTGGATAGCGGAGGGCTTAGTGTTCGCTACCCATCGTGCGAGCAATGGCTTCGCCCGGGCCGTCTTCATCCAAGACGAATTCGCTTTCGTCATAGGGGTCGATCAAGTCATCTGGATTGCCACCCCAGCGCAAGATTTCCAAAGCGCGAGCGGAGCGATCGATGATGTCGGTGGCCACAATGCCCGTGTTACGAGCGCGGACGGATTCACCGTGCAACCACACGGCGCCCAAGGTGGCGCTTACCAAGTCAAATTGTTGAGCAAACAATGAACCCAACATGCCGGCTAAAACGTCACCGGAGCCGGCCGTTGCCAAGCAGGCATTGCCCGTGGGGTTAATCCAGCTACGGGAGCTACGCAAAGTCACCACCGTGCCCGTGCCCTTTAAGACAACGATGGCACCGGTTTGGATGGACAATTCGCGAGCGCTCGTGACGCGGTCAGCTTGGATTTCCTTCACGTCACGCTTGAGCAAACGAGCGGCTTCGCCCGGGTGCGGCGTTAACACCGTGTGAGCCTTACGGGCTAACACGCGGTCTTCCAACGCTTGGTCTTGGCTGATTAAGGTTAAGGCGTCAGCATCAATGATCAAAGGCTTATTCGTAGCAACGGCATCTTCCAAGCGCTTCTTAGCCTTTTCATCAAAGCCCAAACCGCAACCGATCACGATGGCATCGGCCGTGGAAAGATCAACGGGTTCATCCGTGACCATCAATTCGGGTTGAACCGGGTCAAAAGAGGGGCCGTTGTCATACATTAATTCAACCGTGACGGAACCGGCACCCATGCGAAGAGCCGCACGAGCAGCAAGCATTGCTGCGCCCACTTTACCCTTAGCACCGCCGATCACAACACAGTGACCGTACGTGCCTTTGTGGGAGTTGTACTTGCGCAATTCAAGAACGTGTTTGAAGTCGTCCGTATCAATCAAACTTAAGTTGGAAAGGGGAACGGAGAGGTCAAGTTCAGAAAGCGTCACCATGCCGCTGGCGTCCTTGCCTTCATTCATGAAGCAACCGGCCTTGGCGCAGATAAGGTTTAACGTCATGTCGGCAATGCAACCCTTGATGCCGCCGACCCACGTGCCTTTTTCTGCATCCAAACCACTCGGGACGTCGATAGACATGTGTAAGGCTTGACGTTCGTTAAACCAAAGAGCAGCATCGATGAAGTCGCCTGAAATGGCTTTCTTGATACCGGTACCAAACATGGCGTCGACCACCACATCGGCCTTCGGAGCCATGTAGGGGTCTTCAATGACGATGCCGTCTTTTTCCAACCACTTGTTGTAGGCGCGTAAAGCATCAGCGGTCTTGGGCTTGGCGCAACCGACTAAGACGCAAATGACGTTGTGACCACGGCTCTTTAAATGCAAGGCAGCGGTAAAACCGTCACCGCCGTTGTTGCCAGGGCCGCAAAGAATCACAATGGTGCTGGCAGCGTCACACTGGTCATCAATCCAGTTGGCGGCGACAAAGCCGGCACGATCCATCAAAGTACCTTCAGGGAGAATGCCGGATTGGCGTTCTTCAAGTTCGGCGAGCTCTTCCAATGTCAAAAGAGTGGTTGACATGCTTTTACTGCTCCAATCTAAGAAAAATCAAAATTAACCCATCTATTTTAATGGAGTGGGAGAAAAAGAGACACCTTTTCTGAGGAAATAAAAAACGCCCCATCTTTTGATTGATGGAGCGTGATTTTCAAGCAACTGAAGATTTACTTAGTTGCAGGTTCCCACTTGCAGCGAACCGGAGAGACGATTTCACCCGTCTTTTTCATTTCAGTCATGGCCTTATCAACGACTTTGCGATCCAAGCCGCTCAATTCGGCAATCTTACCGGCATTTAACGGTTCACCGGCTTTGCGCATGGTCTCTAAAACGAGTTCTTTTTCTTGCATGATTTTCTCCTCATCTTTGGAATATCTTCGGTCATTGTAAAGAAGCGATGAAAAAAATATGGCGCTTGAAATGTAACGAAGCATCAACATCTATGCCTTCAATAGATTTTGAACATTGGTTCAAGTCAAAACACCGATCAAAAAAATTAGCCCAAAGGCGATAAATCCTAGGGAAGAAACTATAATTAATAGGTTAAGTAT
>DBFZTP010000017.1:0-18549 GCA_048520025.1 Candidatus Aphodousia sp. | reverse complement strand
GAATGAAAGGTAAGTATCGTCCAAGTTAGAGGTCATTTTGGACGATACTTTAAAGAGTTGGACGATTATCAAAGATTGGATGACTGAGCAAATTGGTTAACACGAAATTTGATGACTCACTTTTCTACAAATCCATCTTATTTAGTAACTCAGATCGAACATAAAACGTTGATCTTCCCGACCCCATTTTCGTTATCAAACCTTCTTTTACTAAACGGTTAAGAGCACTCAAAACAGAAGATCGACCCCCTGATGGACAGGCAGCAACAACCTCCGCTCCGGTGAACTTTCCGACTCTATCCATAACGAAGCCCCTCACAACATCATAGACAGTGCTGTGAGTGCGCCCCGACACCAAGCCAACTCTTTCTTCAAACTCTCGATAGCAAGATAGAACAATCTGAAGTAGATACTTGATAAACGGAGTGGGATCATTTTTGGCTTCATGCCACCCATGATCAATTCGCATTAATACATCGTAGTAAACATCCTTTGTTTTCTCGATCTGTTTCTCAATGCTGATGTATTTCCCCACCTCGTAACCATTTTGATAAAGAAGCAGTAACGTCAGCAATCGACTCATTCTGCCATTGCCATCATTAAATGGATGGATACAGAGAAAATCACTGATAAAAGTGGGGATCAGAATCAAAGGATCAACAACTCCCATGGATAAAGTCTTTTGATAACTTTCACAAATCGCCTCAATAGCGGGTTGCGTTTCAGAGGGAGTCAATGGAACAAATCTCGTTACCATCGTTCCGTCTGCGGCCGTCTCATTGATGTAATTTTGAACGTTTTTGAAGTGACCACCGTAAGACATCCCCGCATGTTTTAATAAATCACGATGCAATTGCAAAATGACGTTTGATTGAACGGGAATAAAATCATGGCTTTCATGAATAGTATTGAGCACATCTCGATAACCAATGATTTCACGCTCATCTCGAGTTTTAGGGGTTGTTGTCTCGTTGATGAGTTGTTTAATACGCGTATCGGTTGTGACAATGCCCTCAATCTTATTTGACGCCGTTGTACTCTGTATACGAGCGATTTTGATTAAACGATCTAATTCCACGGGCTTTTGTCGCGTAAACAATTCTTGTCTGCCTTTGCACTCGTGAATTTGGGCAATATAGGACACAATTTCGCCATCCCATAATTTTTCACCCAATTTCGTGTAGTCAAAATTTCTCATGTTTTCCTCTTTGGGAATCGTCCAACATTTCAAAAGTATCGTCCAAATCATACCCCATTTTGGACGATACTTAGAAAGAACTGGACGATTCTCACAAAAATCAAATCCCAGAAACAAGAAATGCCGCATTTCTGCGGCATCCCTTGTTATCTAATCAGATAGTTTTCTTTTCGATTAAAGCATCTTAGTTAAAGATGATCGTCGAAATGATCGTGGCCAACAAACCGCCCATCATCGGGATGGCCGTACGGCGAACGATTTCAAACGGAGAAATGTTCGAGCAACCGGCCACAGCCACCACCACGGCCACAATCGGAGACATCGGACGAGCGATACCGGTAGCCAATTGCATCGGCACCATCAAAAGGGTCGTAGAGACACCGAACTGCGTGGCAAAGTCAGGCACCAACGGAGCAAAGGCAAAGAAGGGAGCGTTACCCGAGCCCATCACCACCGTAGCGATGGAGATGAAGGCCGTCATCACGATCATGATGGCGTAAGCGGGAAGGCCCAAGGATTGCGTGGTCGTAATCAAATAGTCAACCGTACCCGTGGCCATCAAGCCCTTAGCGAAGATTTCACCGGCAACGATCAAGGTGATCACGGTAGCGAATTGCTTACCCATCATGTTGAAGAATTCCATAGCAGAATTCAACACTTCCTTAGCCGGGTGACGGAACAATTCACACACCAAAGCGATCGTGAAGGAGATGAACATAGCGGTCGGCACATCCAACGTGATGCTGGAGATGACAAACTTATTGAAAACGATCAAGAGCAACAACGGGATCATCGGCAACAAGGCGTAGAACTTCGGACACTTGATTTCCAATTCGTCCTTCATTTCAGAGCCTTCTTCGATACCGGCCTTAAAAGCACGGTCACCGTCCTTGGCGTCATAGTACTTTTGCGTGAAGTAGTGCAACAAAGCCACCGTTACCGTCACCACGATACCGACCGGGATTTGGTATTCGATGAAGTAGGTCATCGTGTCCATGCCAGCGCATTGAGCAGCGTAGTTGGCGGCACCGGAAGTCGGACCCATGTCCAAGCAGCTCACCGTGGCAATCACGGCAGCAGCAGACAAGCGAGAGGCACCCAAACGCACGAGAATCGGGAAAATCGTCACCATCAAAAGCATGGCCAAGCCCGAAGCCGACGGAATGAACAAGTCAGCAAATGCACCCACAACGTAAGCCAAAGCCAACACCACGTACGGAGACTTAAAGACACGCAACGGACGGCAGAGGTAGTCGGCCATAACGGTCGAAGCACCAATCATGGACATGTACTTACTGTAGCCCGCAGCCGACATGATCAAAAGACCGATACCGGCGGTACGAGAAGACATCGTGGAGGTAATGGTCTTCATCAAGTCAAAGCCGACAAAACCCGTGCTCTTAACGCCCTTTGGCAAAAGTTGCACGCCACCCGGCAACAAACCGGCCAAGTCCATGAAAATAGCAGCCGTCAAAAGCAACAAACCGCCGAAGAGAAGCACAAATTGGGGCTTTAACTTCTTCAAAAGTGTTTTCACGACGAAGATCGTGACAAGTAAAGAAATAATGACACCGGTCATTTGCAGAAATCCTTTTTTCTACTAACACAAGATTTAACGAGAGACATCTCATTAAAAAGAGAGATTCAACCTATTAGCGTCGGTCAACTGACCGAGTTACCAACAAGACCTTGCTATTGTCTTTCTTTCAGTTACAAAAAACCTCGTACCAAGGTTCAATGAATTCTCTTTTGCGTGTCGTCAAAATATCGACATTACTTTCTGGGAAAGCGCTCACTTTTCCCATGTCCTCATTTTTAGGAGAAATTCAAATGGACAATAAGGCTCAACTCTGGGAACGTTTCCAACGTTACGTCGCTATCACCACTCAAAGTGACCCGAAGGCACAAACGGTGCCGAGCACGCCCGGCCAATTCGAGCTTGCCAATCTCCTTGCCAGTGAATTAAAGGAAATGGGCTTTGTGGACGTGGAAGTTTCCGAACACGCTGTTGTCACGAGCAAGTTGCCGTCCAATTTGCCCGCCGGCCAAACCGCTAAGGCCGTGGGCTGGGTTGTTCACATGGATACGGTCAATGTCGGCCTCTCGCCGGATATCCATCCGCAAATGATTAAAAACTACCAAGGTGGTGACATTTGCTTAAACAAAGACCAAGGCATTTTCTTAAAGACCTCTGAACACCCCGAAATCGAACAATACGTGGGTGACGATATTGTGGTCTCTGACGGCACGTCCGTTTTGGGCGCTGATGACAAGTCTGCGATCGCTAACGTGATGACTGCCATGGACATCATCACGAAGGAAGGCCGTGCTCACGGTGATATCTACATTTGCTTCGTGCCCGATGAAGAATTGGGCGAAAAGGGTGCTCGCAAGATTGATTTCTCCAAGTTCCCCGTTGACTTTGCCTACACGATTGACTGCTGCGCATTGGGTGAAGTGGTTTGGGAAACGTTTAACGCCGGTAGCGCCTCTTTGTTCGTGAAGGGTGTCACGGCTCACCCGATGTCTTCCAAGGGCGTTTTAGTCAACCCCATCTTGGTGGTGCATGACTTCATCAACATGCTCGATCGTGGTGCTACGCCGGAATTTACCGAAAACCGCGAAGGCTTCATCGTCTTAAAGACCCTGGAAGCCAAGCCCAGTCAAGCTCTCTTGACGTTAAAGATTCGTGACCATAACAAGAAACTTTACGAAGAAAAGAAGGCCATGCTCTTAAAGGCCGTGGAATTTTTGAAGATCCGCCACCCGAAGGCTGAAATCACGTATGAACAAACCGACGTCTATGCCAACATCGCTGACTCCATCCGTGACGACAACCGCGTCGGGATCGATCACATCTATCGCGCATTGGATTTGATTGGCGTTGAAGCCAAAACCTCTGCCATGCGTGGCGGTACAGACGGCTCCTTCATCTCCACGAAGGGCATTTTGACGCCGAACTACTTCACGGGTGCTCATAACTTCCACAGCAACTGTGAATTCTTACCCATGAACTCTTGGGAAAAGAGCTTGCAAGTCACCTTAACGTTGGTTGACTTGATTGCCGGCACCAAAGCTTAAATCCATCACCTCTAAGTGAACTTACAGGCACCGATCCGTTCCCATCGGTGCCTGTATTTTTTCTGCTCCACCTCGTCCGTATAATTGATTTGTAACAACAAAAATTTTTCGATCGCTCTCACTTATGATGCGGATTTTCCGTCACGTTTCTCTTTTTCGATCTCTTTGCATCACGCTTTGGCTTGGCATCTTAAGCGTGTCGGCAAATGTTGCCTTGGCTCAAGCGCCCGCCCCCGATAAAAGCGAGCCCGTTGTCATCGGCATCATTCAGTCGTCTCAAGAAGATTTGGTCTATATCCAAGAAACGCTTAACTATCTGCATCGTGCGCTCCCAGACGTTCCCTTTGAAACGACGTACTTGTCAGAAAACGATGCGCATTTATCGATTCTTTTGAAAAAAGTCGATTTTTTCGTAGTCTCAAGTGGCTTTTACACCATGATGAGTGAAAAAACAGGTGCGCTTGCTTTAGCAACGTTAAAACCGCCTCAAGCAGAAGACCCCCGTTTTGGCTCTTGCGCCCTTGTTATTACCAAAGCAAAAAACACTCAATACGAAACCTTTCAAGACATCAGAAGCACACGTGTGGTTTCGGCCAGTCCTCGCTCTTTTGACGGTCGCACCATGGTGTTGGGTGAAGTCGAAAACTTAACCCGCTATCCCCTAAACTATTTCGGTAAAGCCACGTTTACCTCGGGCAGTCACTTAAATGTCATTGAACGCCTTCGAAACGATAATGCCGATGTAGGTGTATTGCCTGCGTGTCAGTATGAAAAGTACGTTGCCGATGGAACGATTAGCACCAATGAATTTATCCCCGTTAATTTGCAAACGAATGATAATTTCAACTGCATGTGCTCCACCCGCCTTTACCCCCATTTGGTCTTTGCGGCACACGGCAAAACCGACATTGATCTCACCAAGCGCTTCTCTGTTGCCCTTTTGTGGAACGTCCCCAACATCCGAGGCTATGAGTGGTTTGCCAATAGCGACTTCCGACAAGTGCGCCAAGTCGTTGAAAAATACGAGTACTCCCCTTACGCCTCAGAAATTGTTCGTTCCTCGCAAGCCATTTCTCGCTACAAATCGGCCCTCTTCATTTGCTTCATTATGATTGCCGCCACCGTCATCTACAGCGTGGTAGTCAGAAAAGTCGTGCACATTCGCACCAAAGACCTACAAGAGACGATTACTGAGAAAAACAATTTGGAAGAAGAGTCCAAACAAAATCGATCTCGTTTGGCGCAACTGGAACGCTCCGGCGTTGTCTCAGAATTCTCTAGCATCATTGCGCACGAAATTCATCAACCGATCAGTGCTTTGATTAATTACGCCGACGGTCTTGCCATGTACTTGCAAGACAATAACGACCCCATTGTGAACGAAGCCACGAAGGCCATTAGCGAGCAGAGCATGAAAATCTCTGAAATCGTGGAGCGTGTGCGCCGTTACGCCAAAACCAAAGCCTTTATTCACACAACGATTGATCTTGTGGACGTTGCTGAAAAAGCGGTGACCACCTTTAAGGCAAGCTACAGCATCGATGGTGTTCAAATCCTTGTTTCATTGCCCAAAAAAGCACTCGTTAAGGGAGAACCTTTTGAGTTGGAACTTTTAATCGTCAATCTCATGCGCAATGCCTTGCATGCGGCGAAAAAGACTGAAGAAGAAAGACCCGTGATTGACTTAAAGGTCGATGCCTTTGAAGGCGGTTGGCGATTAAGCGTGAAGGACAACGGCCCTTTGATTTCAGAAGAAGCCTTTGCCCATCTCTCGCAACCCGTCTCGAGCAATAAGATAGAAGGCTTAGGGTTGGGCTTATCCATTTGCCGCGTCATTGCCGAGCGTCACGTGAGCGAATTAAAATTTATTCAACATACGCCCTACGGGATTGAGGTCTCTTTAAGTTTCAAAGAAGCGCCTCCCGATCTTTACGGATAGGAAGCATCATGGCCACTTTATCGATTCCCATTGTTCGAATCATTGATGACGAAGAAGCCGTGCGCGCCTCGGAAAGTTTTACGTTACGTGTGGCGGGCATTCCTTCGATTTGCTACAACAGTGCCGAAGACTTTTTAGCGCGCGACGATTTTGAGCGCCCGGGTTGCATTATTCTCGACATTCGCATGACGGGCATCAGCGGTCTTGAGCTTCAACAAGAAATGCTCGCTCGCAAAATCGATTTACCCATCATTTTCTTATCCGGTCACGGTGACATCAATATGGCGGTGACCGCACTACAAAAAGGGGCTAAAGAATTTTACGAAAAGCCCTTGGCACCTGAAAAACTCCGCGAAGTTGTCAAACGCTTGATTGCTGCCAACCTCGTTGAGCGAGAAAAGAAACTGGCCATAGCCCAAAAGCGCAAACTCTTTGAAACGCTCACCAAGCGTGAAGCCCTCATTTTGCGCTACGTTGCGAAAGATTTACTCAATAAAGAAATTGCGGCCGAACTCGATATTCAAGAGCACACCGTAAAGATTCACCGAGGCAACGCCTGCCGAAAACTCAACTTGCGATCGGCCTTGGAAATTCACAAGTTTTTGCAAGAAATCGGTGAACTTGAAACCGATTTATCCGAAAAACACTAATTTCTAGAACCAAGGTCTAAAGCGCTCTCCCGAGAGAAAGAACACAATACTGTCCATGTTCGTAATCTCACTGATTTGGAGAGTGACAAATGTTAGACAATTTTTTGAAAGACCTCGCCGAAGTCGTCAACATTGACTGCGGTACCGCCAACGCTGCCGGCGTGACCGAAGTGGCCAAGATCATGAAGCGCCATTTTGACGAATTGGGCTTTGCAACCGAACTCGTGGACTTGGGTCCGAAGGTCGGTAACGGTCTTTTCGCTACGAATAAACCCGATGCTACGCACTATGACGTTTTGTTAAACGGTCACTTGGATACCGTTTTCCCGGACGGCACGGCTGCTGCTCGCCCGATGTCCATTGAAGGTGATCACGTCAAGGGCCCGGGTTGCGGTGACTGCAAGAGCGGTGTGTTAGCTATCCTCTACGGTTTGAAGTATGCCCGTAAGGAAGACCTCGATCGCTTGGCCATCGCCGTGTGCTTAAACCCCGATGAAGAAACGAGCTCCACCTGCTCTCGCGAATGGATTGCCTCTTTGGCCAAGAAGTCCACGCGTGCTTTGGTTTTTGAAGCTGCTCGTCCGAAAGGTCAAATCGTTCGTGCCCGTAAGGGTCGTAGCGTCTGGAACGTGACGTTCCACGGTGTAGCTTCCCACGCCGGTAACAACCCCGCTGACGGTCGCTCTGCCATTCTCGCTGCTTGTAAGTTCAGCCTCGAAGTGAGCAAGTTGCAAGACCTCGAAGGCACGGGCGTGAGTGTCAACGTCGGCGTCATCAAGGGTGGTACGGTTGCCAATACTGTGGCTGATACCTGTTCTATCAGCATCGATACGCGTCGCTGGAATGACCAAGACGGCGATAAGCTTGATGCTGACATCGCAGCCTTGGCTCAACAAAACTGGGGCGATGGCATCACGGTGGAAGCCGTTCGCGCCAGCTGCTCTCCGGCCATGCCCTTTACGGAAGAATCCAAGAAGTTGGCTCAAACGATTGAAGAAGCTTGCCGCCTCGAAGGTTTTGAAGCCACGTGGGTGGATGCCGGTGGTGGCTCTGACGCCAACCGCATCGCTCAAGTGGGCATCCCCGTTATCGACGGTGTCGGCCCTGCCGGTGGTTGCTTCCACTCTGATCGCGAATACCTGCGTATCGACACGATCGAAGAACGCGTCCGCATGTTAAGCCGTATCTTCTCCTTGCTCTAATCGGCAAGAAAAAAGCAGGCATCCGAGAGGCCTGCAAAAAATACTGTTGTAAGAGACGTCAAATGCCGCATTCACTGCGGCATTTGGCGTTTTTGGACTACTTAAAGCTTAATTCGTACGTGTCTTTTAAAGGTGCTTTCACTTTGAGTTCCAACTTCTTTAAAAGCTCATTGCGAATGACGTGAACATCGACTTCTTTGCCCACATAGGCTTTGAGAAGCTTTTCAAGGTTGGCGCTTGTCACATGCACGTCTTCAATGGCGATCACCCAATCCCCCTCACTTAACCCTGCTTTTTGTGCTGTGCTATTCTCAATCACGGTCGTTACTTTCACGGTCTCAACGCCTTTAACCGCTAAGCCTTGCGTGCCCAAAATGTCGTTTTGCTTTTTGGCAACCGTCATTCCTAATCCTGCAAAGGCCTTCTTCCAATCGGGTTCTTGGCAAGCCTCCACCCACTTGGCTAATTCTTCGCCTAGATTGACGCCCGTTGCATCAAAAATGAGCTCTTCCATGACGTCTTCGTCAAGCCCTGCGTAGTCGCGTCCTGCGTCTTTGTATTGCTCCCACGCAAATCGCAACACATCGTCAAGACTCTTTTCGCCCTTTGTTTTCTCTTTAATACGACTATCTAACGCAAGCGCCACCAAAGCACCTTTGTCGTAGTAGCTTGTGACGCTGTTTTGTCGGTTCACAATCGTCTTGTAATATTTCGTCCACGCATCAAAGGAGCTCTCCGACAGACTTTGGTGCAAGTGACCGGCCGCCCACAAATGGCGATTAAGCACCTTTTCAATGCCCTTGGCAAAGGCCTCTTTCGTAATCGTTTGCGTACGCATTAAGAGAACATCATCGTAGTAACTCGTAAAGCCTTCAAAGACCCAAAGAAGGCGCGTGTAGTTTTCATCGTGATAGTCATAAGGAACGAAAGCAGCAGGTTTAACGCGCTTCACCCACCACGCATGGAAATACTCGTGCGTGAAAAGCCCCACTAAATGTTGGTAACCAACGTCGTCTTTGCCCGTCTCTTTTTGCGGTAGATCGTAGTAGCTTGCAATCAAAGCGGTACTCGCACGATGCTCCAAGCCACCGTAGAGATGGTCATCCAAATTTAAGAAAAAGACGTAATCCTTAAAAGGTGCTTTTTTGGTTTTGGGTTCAAAAAGCGCAATGGTGGCTTCACAGTTTTTCTTCACATCCGAGACAAGGCGCTTTTCATCAAAGGGCAGACGGTGACCCGAGAGCACAATGTGATGTTCTGCCCCGCCCACTTTGAAGCTTAAAACGTCAAAGTCTGCGACTTCAAAGGGACTGTCCGCTAACTCATCGTAGTTTTGAGCTTCAAATGTGCCGTACTTCCAACGCTTTTTCGCGTTTGTCGGCGTCAGGGCCGTTGCCACTTTCCACTTTTGCGTTAAGTCGTAGTTACCGGGCTTGACGTCAATCGTCATCGGTTGGCTTTCCAAACCAATCGGGCACAAGCAAAGGCTCGTCGGATTAAAAAACGCACGATCCATGTCAAAGTAGGCTAAGCGCACGGACAAGTCTTTGGCGAAAACGTCATATTCCACGCAAAGTGTTTTCGTGGCATCTTCCGTTGCCACACGCCACGTGGTTTTGTCGATCTTTGTGAGCACGGCATCTCGACCACCTAACGTTGCACGAATGTCCACAATGTCGGCTGCCATGTCTCGGATCATGTAACTGCCTGGAATCCAAGTGGGGAGCATCAAGAGTTGCTCATCGGGCATCGGGTTTTTAATTGTGAGCGTGACACGGAAAAGATGGGCGTGAGGGTTAGCAAGTTCAACGGCGTAAGCAATCGACATAATGAGACCTTTAGGGATGAAAAAAAGGCACCTGCCTTTTGTTAGCAAGTGCCCTTATTGTAAAGCTAAATCTTTTTAAGATTACTTAGCTTCAGACGGGATTTCGAACCATTCTTCGTCTTCGTCATCGGCTTCTTCGGTTTGAGCTTCATCAGCAGCCACTTCAGAAACTTCAGCTTCAACTTCGACGCCTTCAGCGTTTTCTTCTTCAGCCGTTTCTTCAGCAGCGACTTCGCTCACGTCTTCCTTAGCGGCTTGAGCCATGGCTTGGGGGCCAATCAATTGGGCCAAAGCGATCAATTGACGCAAAGCAGCGTTCACGGCTTCGCTAGAGCCAAAGACGCGTGCCACATCAGCATCCAACGTCACCAAAGCGTTGCGCGTAGCGTTCGTAGCATCAAAAGCACGAGCGCTGTCACGGCGGTTCATGGAAGCAGCTCGAGCGCGCGGACCGGAACGAACGCCAAAAACGTTTTCTTGACGATCGTCACGACGGCGGAAACCACCATCACGACGGCCACCGAAGCTGCGGTTACCGTCACGGTCACCACGACGACCTTCGAAGCGATCGCCACCAAAGCGGCTACCGCCAAAACCACCACGGCGTTCAGAACGATCACCGCGATCATCACGGCGGCCGAAACCACCTTCACGACGGCCAAAGCCATCTTCACGGCGACCGAAACCGCCTTCGCGACGACCAAAGCCGTCATCACGGCGGTCGCTGCGACGTTCAAACGGAGCACGATCGTCACGACGATCAGAACGACGAGGAGCACGGTCACCGAAATCGCGGTGGCTACCACTTTCTTCCCAGGGCTTACGCATAATTATTTTTTCCTATTGATAGATCTCTAGTCTTAGAGATAGTGTCGGGATCAGAACCCGAAAGTTTTTCTTTTTCTACTTCCTGCAACCGACTTCGAAATGAAGCCTTGCTCGGCAGGGTCTTACATCGGGGACGCATTTCCCCGCATTTTTTAAGACGAGTCACAAAAGTACTGTCTTACTTCCTCTTTGAAGAAAGGGGCGTTAGATGGCTCACAAAGGAGCGTTAAGAAGTCTGAAATGTAAAGTTCTCAGACGTATTTCGTGCCCAACCAGATCATCATTGACGAATATTCCGATCGCTTTCCCTCAACTTTTCTTAGAGGGGACGTTTTTCATCGGATGGGCGATATTAGCAGAGTTTATTCGTCAAATGTTTGAATTTTAAAATTAATTTTCGTCTTTTTTACGAATGTTTCAAAAAACCGTTGATCTGCCTGAAAAATTGCGATTCAAAAAGTTACGCTTTCTTTGTTTTAAAACAAGCTTTCGCGCACAGTTTGGCATACACTATAACCATAGAGGCACGAAACGCTTCTAATCGCTTACAACAATAACCACAATAAAGAAAGGGGTTAATATGGCACAAGCACTACAAGTTACATTCCATGGTATCAATCGTTCTGAAGCTGTTGAAGCCGCAATCGCCAGAGAACTCGCCGCATTGGGTAAATTTGACCATAACTTAGGCCCTTGCCACGCTACCGTGACGCAAGAAGGTCACCAAACGATGGGCGAATTCACCGTTCGCGTTACGCTCGTTGCCTCCGGTAAAGACCTCGTTGTTTCCCGTACCCATAATGATGTGATGCAAGCGATCAACGAAGTGTTTGAAACGTTACGTCGCAATGTGAAAGATGCTGCTGAAAAATTGCGCGGTCATTAATTTCCATTGAGACCTATAGGGATCTACTGATTGTAGGTCCCTATTTTTTATTCTATGATTAGTTTGATTTTTTCCTTATCTGAAGGACGCCAAAATGCCCGCTATTGAACAAATTCAAAAAATGAACGATGAGTTTGTTGCTCTTCGTCGTTATTTCCACCAACACCCTGAATTAAGCCACCAAGAAAAAGAAACGTCTGCAAAGATCGCAGAGCTCTTAACAAGCTGGGGCATTGAAGTGCACACCGGTATCGGTGGTACGGGTGTTGTGGGTGTTTTAAAGTGCGGTACGGGTACAAAGCGCGTTGCACTTCGCGCTGACATCGATGGTTTGCCCATCTTAGAAGCCAACCAATTTGCTCACGCCTCTGTCAACAAGGGCGTCATGCACGCCTGCGGCCACGACGGTCATATCACGACGCTTTTGATGGCTGCACGCTACTTGGCTGAAACGAAGAATTTTGACGGCACGGTCTTATTCTTCTTCCAACCGGCTGAAGAAAGCGGTCGTGGTGCTCAAACGATGATCGCTGACGGTTTGTTGGAAAAGTTCCCTGTGGACTACGTCTTTGGTTGCCACAACTGGCCTGAAACGCCCAAGATGCGCATCGGTATCAACCACGACGCCATGATGGCTTCGAGCAACCGCTTCAGAATCGTTGTGACGGGTAAAGGCTCTCACGGCGCCATGCCTAACCTTTCTGTAGACCCCATCTTTGTGGCCGCTCAAATCTACCAAGGCCTTCAAGGCATCATCACACGCAATAAGCGCCCGGCCGATACGGCCGTGATGTCCATCTGCCACGTTGAAGCCGGTTCCACTTATAACGTCGTACCGGGTACGGCTTTGATGGAAGGTACGCTTCGCACGTTCTCAAGTAAAGTGACGGACTTGGTCGCTGAGCGCATGGAAGCAATCGTCAAAAATACAGCTGCCGCATATGGTGCTACGGCTGAACTCGAATTTAACCGCTTGTTGGTGACGACCAAAAATAATCCGGCCGCAGCCGACATCGTCATTAATGCCGCGAAGTCCATCTATGGCGAAGATATCATCTATGATCAAGAAGCTGTAATGCCCTCGGAAGACTTCTGTGAATACGCAGAACGCGTGCCGAGTGCCTTCTTCTTTGTGGGTGCCGGTACAACGGGCGACCATCGCTTAGAAGGTCATGGTGACGGTCCGTGCTTGTTGCACAACTCTTCTTATGACTTCAATGACAATTGCTTGGCATTAGGCGCTTCTGTCTTTGCCAAGGTTGTGGAAGACTACTTGAAATAAAGTCTAGATCGCTCTAAATCCCTAATGAATTCGCTCATTAGGGATTTTTTAAACCTGAGAAAAAGGCCTTGTTGGAAATTCCAGCAAGGCCTTTTGTCAGTTAGAAGTTAAGTGTGACTTCTTAAATTAGAACACGTAACGTGCACCGACATTAACGCGCCACGGTTCAGACAAGTCAGCACCGGACGTACGTTGAACGTCTGCGTAGACTTGAGTGCTGGGAGAAACATTCCAGTTACCACCAATACCGTATTCGAACCACGTGTCACCCATGTCTTGAGCGTAAGCGCCATCACCACGAGAGACCTTCATGTCGCCATCGAATTCACGAAGAACGGAAGCGTGGATGTAAGCATTACCCTTCTTTTGCGGGCAGGTAAAGCCAGCACGGAAACCAACTCGACCGACAAGCGATTCAACTGCGTCGACATCCGTACCAACACGAACGCCCGTAGAAGAAACAGTGTCAAAACCCTTACCATCAACGTAGCCGTAATTCACTTCTAATTGCGGTTCAACAAAGGCAACCGTACCAATGTCAAAGCGATGACCGACTTCTGCAGAAATGCTGTAAGCATAGGTATCGAAGTCAGCTGACGTACCGAACACCTTCGAATCGCTTTCAAGACGTGCAACCTTAGCGATAACATCCATGAAGCTACCCGTATCACCGAGCCAAGAAGCGTAGGCAGACAAACCATAAATGTTGTTATCACCATTGCCACCGACGTAAGAGATATCGGAATTCGTGTAAGAGAAGGCACCACCAACATAGGCACCGGCCAAGGCATCAACCTTCGTATCAGCACCGAATTGGAGTTGTTGGAAGTTATTCTTAGAGCCGGCGTACTTTTGCTTACCGGCGTTGACACGAGCCCAAACACCCGTATCGCCTTCAGAGTCACGAAGCTCACCAAGGCGCTTATTCATGTCGTTCATTTCAAGACGCCATGAAAGGAGGTTAAATCCAATGGTTTCACCCACTTGAGCCGTCTTGCTGTTGAGCGTTTGATGTGCCGTTGAATAGTCAATCTTGCCGTCAGAACCAATGTCTGCAGTATATTTACCGTTGCTTTCGGTTTCAGCAACTTCAACGCGATCGGCTAATGACGTATTTGCACCTTGAGCGACAGTAGCATTGCTATTGGCATATTCTGCAGCTGCTTGTTGAGAAGTAAAGGTTTCTGCAAAACTGCTAGAAACAGAAGCCGTAACCGTTGCGGTATCTGCCTTTGTGTTAGTCGTAAAAGATGCACCTTGTGCATTGAACACAACATTCACGTTCTTATCAACCGTCTGGGTTGACACAAGACCATTGGTGGTCACCTTAGCTGCTTCACCGTTTCCGGAACCAGAAAGAGTTTGGAACTGGGCCTCATCCACAACAAGTTCACTACCAGCGGCTAAAGTTGCATCCGTTGAGGCGGCTTTGATTTCCTTAGCCAAAACCTTAGCACCTTCGGTGACAGTCAAACCAGCAACAGGAGTTGTGGCTTCAGCGGCAAAGAGTACAGCTCGTGTTTGAGCGTCAAAAGTAATGACGTTATTAGAGGCATCAAGGATACCGCCTACAGTGAGCGTGCCATTTTCTTTAACATCAATGTTGCCACCGACGGTCACTTTACCCATACCGTATTCTTCGAATTTATTAAATTCCTTAGAACCGTCGACCGTTGCATCTGTCGTGATACGACCGCCAATAAGAACGTGGCCGTCATCCTGAATTGTAATGCCCTTCGTGAGAGTCAAATCACCAGCAAGCGCAACATTACCGTGTTCGTACACATTTACAGAACCATCAATCGTACCAGTAGAACTGACATTAATCACTACAGTGCGGTCACCCTTAGACTTACCGTCAAACTCTGAAGGTGTCATTTCCTTCATGGATCCCGCATTAACATCGCCGATCATGGAAAGTTCTTTTGCATTTACATCCAAAAAGAACACTGTGTTTGCATGAACAACACCTAGATTAGCACTAGTTTCGTCAGTTACAGTACCAATCATTGCCCCATAACTACCACAGATATTTCCGTCGATAGTCAACTTGTTGGACACATCGACAACTAGGTTACCCCAGCCACCAGACCCAAGAACACCACCAACAGCTCCATTAGGACCATCCAAAATTACATCTTCTGCATAGAGACTGACGGTATTCCCTTCATTTGTTTGGATAGCGGCAACACCCCAATCATTTTTTCCATATGTCGTATGAACTTCAAAATGTTTAATTCGTTGAGCATCCGTACCCAAAGTAACATTGGAAGTTCCTTTTGCCCCTTGAGCATTGATAAAACCATCACCAACATAAGCCACAACTTTATCGGCCATGAGTGTCAGTGAGTTATTTGCACCTTTAAGTTGGAATCCGCGGTCTAAGCTTGTGGAGTCTTTACCAATATAAAGTTCCTTAACATTCATTGTTAAAGAGCTATTACCCGCTTGCCAACCTTGGAAATAAGAATAGCTCCCTAATGGATGATCGGGATCCTTATCCTTTATTTCTTGAGAGTCAAAACGCAAAATGTCAGCATTAATAGTTGCGTTAGAATTATTCAAGTAAAGAGCACTATGAATACTACCGGAGACTGCGTCTTTCCCTGTAAAGGCGACAGTGCCATTGCTTGCATTAAATGTTACTGTTACATCTTTTTTGTCTGAAAAGACTCCTAGATACTCGCCAGAACCTACAGTGAGATTTTCGACTGGTTTAAGTAATTCTGCAGAAAAAACAGGTAAAGAAATTGAAGCTAGCGCCATCAGCGTAGCTGTAGCAATAATTGTCTTTTTCATTGGTAACTCCAATCCAAAAGAAAAAAGAAGTTCGTAAACATTTGTGATAATGCCCCCCCCGGCATACCTTTGTCAAGAGATTTTTTCTACTGTCTCTCTATAGCAACAAGAGATCTTTATCATCCATAAAAATGATTATTCAGTCTTTTCTACTAGGGGCAAAATCAAGCTCATTTAGTTTAGTCACAACACTTTTACACCTATATGAAATTTTTATGAAAGATAGGAGAACTGCTTAGCTGAAAGCAACTATGTTTAATTACTATTAAAACGATTTCAAACGAAAGGAGTCTCTCATGTCTTCTCTTACCCCTTGGCTCGGCGTGATTGTTTTAGCCATCACCGCATGGGCCATTATTAAAAAGTACCAAGTCAACATGGTGTTGTTGCTTGGCGGTTTGGTTCTTAATATCCTTGCCCTCATGGGTGGCATGGAAGTTTTGCTTCCCAAGGGTAGCACCGGTAGCATCGGCTTTGACTTGGTGGCACTTTTACAAACCATCAGTAAGTCGCAAATTGCTGGCGTCGGTTTCATCATTTTGGTAGCCGGCGGCTTTGCTTCTTACATGCAAGCCATCGGTGCTTCTGACCGCTTCGTGACGGTTTGCGCTAAGCCCATCTCCTTGATTAAAAACCCGTACTTGGTTTTGGCCGCAGTCTTTATTTTCGGTCACTGCTTAAGCTTGGTGATTACCTCTGCTGCAGGTCTTGCCATGTTGATGGTCGTGACGGTCTACCCCTTGATTATCCGTGTGGGTTGCTCACCGTTAGCGGCTGCTGCAGTCGTCGCAAGCGTCTTAGCCTTTGGCTATGCACCGGCTTCCGGTACCGCTAACTTGGCTGCAGAATTGGTGAAGTTGGATCCCGTTGAATACTTGGTTCGTTACCAATTGCCGATGGCTGTTCCGACGATCCTTGCCATGGCCATTGCTCACGTTTTCACGCAACTCTACTTCGATAAGAAGGACGGTGGCGGTATCGTTGCTGACCTCAATGAATTGGAAGCCAAGCGTGAAACGTTGGAAAAGACGCCTGCGATTTATGCCCTTTTCCCGATTCTTCCGATTGTCTTTTTGTTAATCTTCAACAAGATGGTCTACAAGTCCATCATTTTGAACGTGCCGACCGCTATGTTCCTTTGCTGGATTTTGGCCTTCTTCGTGGACTTGGTCGTTCGTCGCAACGTGCGTGAATCCTTTGATTTGTCCTTTGCCATGTTTAAGGGCATGGGGAGCATCTTAACGAGCACGGTGGGCTTGATCTTTGTCGCAGCCTTCTTCGCTAAGGGTCTTCAAAACGTCGGTATCGTTGACTTACTCTTAAACGCCGCTCAAGGTTTGGGTGTTGGTGAAACGGGTATGGGTGTAGTGCTTTCGATCATCATCGGCGTGATTACCGTTTTGACGGGCTCGGGCGTTGCAAGCTTCACGAGCCTTGCACCGATCGTACCTGACGTTGCTCAAGCCATGGGCACGGACGGCATCTCCATGATGTTGATGATGCACTCGGCGGCTGAAATGTTGCGCGCTATGTCCCCTGTGGCTGGTGTCGTGATTATTGTGGCGGGCTTTGCTCAAGTCAACCCCTTAACGATGGTTAAGCGTACGGCAATTCCTTGCTTGGTCGGTTTTGTTGTCATGCTCACCGTTGTCGGTTTATTCTTCTAACATTGAATGATTAAGAGGGTCTGCAACGGCCCTCTTTTTGAAGGTGAAAAAATGACGATTGAATTAACCGGTACGACAAGTGGTAGCGTTGAATCGCTCACGCCTCGTCAAATCAAAGACACGTTTATCGATGCCTTTGTGGTGTTACCTGAAAACGAATACGAAGGGCAATTCTGTGAGCGTCCCTGCTCGCCCAAGAAGGTTCCTGTCGTGGTTTTCATGCACGGCAGCTCCGGCATCACCGAACCCGTCAAAGAGTTTGGCCGTGCTTTAGCTAAAGAAGGTTTTGCTTTCTTTGCGCCTAACTCAATGGCTACACCCGATCGCTTAACGTACACATCGCCCGTGGCTCGTGAAACATATGAAAAGATTCACGCAATGCGCGCAGCGGAATTAAAGTTTGCAATTGAACATCTTTATGAATTGCCGTTTTTTAACGGTGAATACGTCATTGCAGGCACCAGCGAAGGCGGCGTGACGGTTGCGCGTTGCGAAGCTAAGTGTGAAACAGGTGTGGAAAAAGGTCGTATGGTCTTTTCTTGGAGCTGCGAAGACAACTATCACGTTGTTGCTCACGGCACGAACATCCCCGACACCGTCCCCGTTCTTAACGTGATGAGTGCCACGGACAAGTTCTTTAGCCGTGCTAATAACTATTTGGATAACGACGATGCGTTGGGTAACGCCAGTCGTACGTTAAAGGATCACCCTGACTGCACGGTAGTGTTGCTCCCCGGTGCTCCGCACACCCTCTTTAATTTACCCGCTGCACAATCCATGATTGTGGCGTTTTTAAAGAGAGTTGTTTACTGATTAACTCAACGTTAATTTTGACGAGGGGTGATTGTCAGTGAGATAATCTCCCACGAGGAAAGTACGATGCACAACATACTTATCTCCTCGAAGATTGACTTGGCCCGGTGTTAGCGCACTGGGCTTTGTCGTTTCTAAACCCCTTTCGGGGACCCCTACGGCTTTCGCCGTTATCTTTTAAAGCTTGATCTTGTGAGATGCGGCCAAAAGGGTTCGGGGCGGAGACTTGAATGCCGTCGCGTTCAATCTCGTGGTTCACGAATAATACACAATTAAAGTATCAAAAGTCGAGCTATTTTCATTGACTATTTTCAATTAATAGCTAACTCTTTGATTTATTTCCTCTCTTTTATTATTCATTTTTTGATAATCAATG
>DBFZTP010000016.1:0-5554 GCA_048520025.1 Candidatus Aphodousia sp. | reverse complement strand
GATTGGCAACGCGCCAGTCCGATACTGCGGCTACAGAAATAAAGACTTCGTGTTGCGAGACTTCATCCATCACAGCATCGTACATTTCGTCAGCGGTTAAGACGTCAATACGACGCACAGAGGCGGGCGTCGGTAAAGAGGTCTTCCCAGCAATAAGCGTGACTTCGGCACCGGCTAAAACCGCAGCTTTGGCAATCGCAAATCCTTGTTTACCAGAGGAGCGATTCGTAATGCCACGCACGGGATCGATCGGTTCATAGGTGGGGCCGGCAGTGATCAATACACGGCATCGATCAAGAATGCGCGGAACGAACGCGCCTTGCATGAGTTCGATGATTTCACGAGGTTCAAGCATTCTTCCGCCACCCACATCGCCGCATGCTTGTTCACCCGCAGCCGGTCCGATAATCAAGGCGCCGTCCTGGGTGAGCTGAGCGACATTGCGTTGAGTGGCTTGGTTATGCCACATGAAGGTATTCATTGCCGGGGCAAAGGCCACAGGGCAACGGGCGGCCAAAATGGCTGAACTTAATAAATCATCAGCAATGCCTTGAGCGGCTTTGGCCATGATGTTGGCCGTTGCCGGCGCTACTAATAAAAGGGCCGCGTCACGAGTGGCATCAATATGAGGGATGGCACTTGTGGCCTGATCCCAGTCACTTGTGAAGACCTCTTGAGCGCCCAAGGCTTTAAAGGTAAGCGGGGTAATAAAACGTTGGGCTTCTTCGGTCATGATCACCGAGCATTGAGCCCCTTTCTTGATTAAAAGGCGCAAGAGTTCACAGGCTTTGTAAGCCGCGATGGAACCCGTAACACCTAAAACAATTTTGCGACCAGAGAGCATAGTGATTCCGTACTTAAGAGCGACGCCCCGTAAAACTTTCCAAAATCATTAAACCTGCACCGAGCACAATGGCAATATCGGCAAAATTAAAGGCCGGCCAATGCCAGTACATGTAATGAAAATCTAAAAAATCAACCACATATCCATAGATTATACGATCGATGACGTTACCTAATGCACCGCCCATAATCATGGATAAGGACAAACACAAAAGGCGTTCCTCTAAGTGGCGCTTCATGTAGAAAAGGCAAAAGGTCACGGCAACGACAGCAATCACAATGAAGAAATAGCGTTGCCAGCCGTCATGCGCGGCCAAAAAGGAGAACGCAGCTCCGGTGTTATGAGCTAATACCAGATTAAAAAAGGACGTGATCGGACGCGACTCCCCCAAATAGTATTGAGTTTCAAAATACGACTTGGAGAGAAAATCGAGGATAACGATGATTAAAGAAAACCCCACCCAGGGGATTAAACCTTGGGTGGAGTTTTTTTCCATAGACTGATTCGTCATAGGATAAAAGCCAAATTAGGCAAAGCGACGCGTTTCACCGGCACCGAACAAGTTGTCGGCACAGCGGGCGCAAAGCGTCGGGTGATCGGCGTTGCTGCCAACCGTATCAACGTAGTGCCAGCAACGAGCGCACTTTTGAGCGCCACTTGCGTGGGCCTTGATGGCACGTTCGCCCTTGGTGAGTGTGGCGCGGCTCGTGATCATCACAAAGCGCAATTCGTCGCCCAAGCTCTCAAGCGCATCGAACTCAACGTCATTAACGCTGATATCGACCTCCGCTTGTAAGGAGGAACCGACCTTACCTTCAGAGCGCAACGTTTCGATTTCTTTTTGAACGTCCGTACGAACAGCCCGAACCGTTTCCCACTTGGCTAACAAGCTTTCGGCATTGTCGATCGTGGGAAGATCAAAGAACTCTTCCGTGAAGATCGTCATGGACTTGCCCGGTTCAAAGATAGCAAACGCTTCTTCGGCCGTAAACGACAAAATCGGAGCCATCAAGCGAAGATAAGCCGCCGTGATGTACCAAAGGGCCGTTTGAGCGGAACGGCGAGCCAAGCCCGTCGTGGCGGTCGTGTAGAGTCGGTCCTTCAAGATGTCCAAATAGAAACTGCCCAAGTCGTCGCTGGCGAAGTTTTGTAACTTCGTGACGATCGGGTGGAAGTCGTTACTTTCGTAAAGCGCAATCACTTCTTGTTGGACTTGAGCCATACGGGCGATGGCCCAACGGTCAAGCTCAATCATGTTTTCAAAAGCAACGGCGTCCTTGGTGATATCAAAGTCGCTCGTGTTGGCCAACAAGAAGCGCAACGTGTTACGGATACGACGATAGCTGTCGGTGACGTGCTTGACAATGGTCTTACCAAAACTCAATTCACCGGAGTAGTCCGTCGAAGCCACCCACAAGCGCAAGATTTCTGCACCATAGGCTTTCGTTGCGTCATTCAAAGAGACGGTGTTACCCAAGCTCTTACTCATCTTGCGACCGTGTTCGTCGACCGTGAAGCCGTGCGTGAGCAATGCCTTGTACGGAGCACGGTTATCGAGCATAGCGCCGATCAACAAGGAGGAGTGGAACCAACCGCGGTGTTGGTCGCTGCCTTCCAAGTAAAGGTCGATCGGGAAGTCAAGCTTTTCCTTGTGAGAGCCGCGAACAACGGTGGCGTGCGTGGAACCGGAGTCAAACCACACGTCCAAGATGTCCGTGGTCTTGTCGTATTGTGCGGCTTCTTCAGCCGGCATAAAGTCTTCTGCCTTGGCTTGCGTCCACGTTTCGATGCCGCCTTGTTCAACCTTCTTGGCGACTTCTTCCATGATTTCTAACGTGCGCGGATGCAATTGGCCCGTCGCCTTATTCGTAAAGTAGGGCAACGGAACACCCCAGTTACGTTGACGTGAGATACACCAGTCGGGGCGGTTGGCAATCATGGCATGCAAGCGGTTGTAACCCCAGCTCGGGTAGAATTTCGTCGCTTCAACGCCTTCTAAGGCCAATTCACGCAAGCTCTTTTCTTGTTCAGTGCCGATAGCGGGACGAGAGTCTTCAACGCTCTTATCCATACGAACGAACCATTGGCTCGTGGCACGGTAGATCAAGGGCGTCTTGTGGCGCCAACAGTGCATGTAGCTGTGTTCTTGACTGCCCAGGAAGAGCAAATTACCGGATTCTTTCAACTTTTCCGTGATAACGGGGTTGGCCTTCCAGATGTGCATACCGGCAAAAAGCGGCAACCAATCAGCGTAGACGCCATTGCCCATGACGGGATTCAAAATCTCGTCATTGGTCATGCCGTACTTCTTGCAGACGTTAAAGTCTTCCACACCGTAGGCGGGAGCGGCGTGAACGATACCGGTACCGGCCGTGGCGTCCACGTAGTCAGCCAAAAGCACGGGACTAAAGCGTTCGTAGCCCTTATCCATCTTGGAAAGGGGATGCATGAAACGCACACCTTCAAAGGCTTCACCCTTGGCGGTGGCAACGATTTTGCCCGTCATTTCATAGCGCTTTAAGGCGTCTTCACTTAACTTATCGTTGAGCACCAAGTAACGGTCGCCACAATCAATTAAGGCGTAATCCAACTCCGGATGCATGTTAAGGGCTTGGTTAGACGGAATCGTCCAAGGTGTCGTCGTCCAAATGACCGTAAAGCACGGCTTATCAAGCTTATGGTTAAAGATGCCTTCAACACGTTCTTGATCTTCAGAAGACAAGGGGAAAGCCACGTCAATGATCGGACCCTTGATGTCCTTATATTCAACTTCGGCTTCAGCCAATGCGGATTGGCAGTCAAAGCACCAGTTCACGGGCTTTAAGCCTCGATAGACATAGCCCTTTTCCATCAACTTGGCAAGCACTCGAATTTGAGCGGCTTCGGTGTCGAATCGCAACGTCAAATACGGATCATCCCAATCACCCAAAACGCCCATGCGTTGGAAACCCGCCTTTTGTTTAGCAACTTGTTCGTGAGCGTATTGACGAGCCTTGGCTTGCAATTCAACGATCGGGAGGTTCTTACCGTAGAGTTTTTCGATTTGAATTTCAATCGGCATGCCGTGGCAGTCCCAGCCCGGCACGTACGGAGCATCGTAACCCATCAAGGTACGGGACTTCAAAATAATGTCTTTGAGAACCTTATTGACACCGTGACCTAAGTGAAGATCACCGTTAGCGTACGGAGGGCCGTCGTGCAAAATGAAGTGCTTGCGGCCTTTACGAGCCTTGCGAATGGCGCCGTAAACGTCTTTTTCTTGCCACTCCTTAATCCAACCCGGTTCGCGTGCGGGTAAGTTGCCACGCATCGGGAATGCCGTATCGGGCAGATTAAGCGGGTATTTTTGTTCTTGGTCAGCTTGTGCCATGAATGTTCTCCTTGGTCCCCTCGGACTCTTCAAGGTTAGTTAAACAAAAAGTTAAATCAGACCGAAGTTCGGACCGTAATAGTCCGTTAACTCCACATCTGCTTGCGCCATGCCGACGATCGATCTTGCTTTTTGAGCATCGGCATTAATGGCGGCTTTAAGTTGTTCGAGGTTGTCAAACTTTTGATCGTTTCGCAACTTCTCGATGAATTCCACGCGTACCATCTTCCCATAGCAATTTTCGTGATAGTCAAAGATATGGGTTTCAAGTAGATATTTTTTCGGTAACCCTTCGGTGACGGTCGGTCGACACGTCACGCTTGCCACACCGCCTAAAGGAACGGGACTTAGGCCGTGAACAAAGACAGCGTAGACGCCATGGATGGCAGGTTCGCCCAGTTTGTTTACCGGTATGCAATCCATGTTAATCGTCGGAAAACCGAGCTTTCGACCTAATTCTTGGCCATGAACGATGCGGCCGGTGATGTGGTAATGGTGGCCCAAAAGTTGGGTGATTTCATAAAGATCGTCTTGAGCCAGGGCTTTGCGCAAGCGGGTGCTTGAAATGCGTTCCGTACCGTGAAAGAGAGTGGGCGTTACCCAAACTTCAAAGCCCAATTCTTTTCCGAGCGCTTTTAAGTCTTGCACAGTGCCTTGGCCTTTGTAGCCAAAATGGAAATCTTCGCCCACCGTTACCCAACGGGCGTGCAAACCTTCAACCAAAATTTCTTCGCAAAACTGACGAGGTGTCATGCGAGCCAAACGTTCGTTGAAATTGAGGTAGTGAACGCGGCTTACGCCACAGTTGAGGATGTCAATCGTTTTGTCACGCAAATTGTTCACACGAGGCAAAACTTCATGACCATGGGGAAAGACTTCTTTGGGATGAGGCTCGAACGTGACCGCACAGGGCATGAGGGCGCGATCTTTAGCGGCCATGACCACCTCTTGCAAAAGGGCTTGGTGACCACGATGCACGCCATCAAAATTGCCGATCGCAACGGCACAGTCAACTTTTCTTAAATGATGAGGAACGCCTCGAAAAACTTTCATCTCAAATCACAACAATATGTATTTTTTAAACAGCGAATTTTACCAAAGAAACCCCTGACAAACCAAGGGATTTTGCTTAGAAGCCGTCAATTCTGACGACTTATGCAATCGACACGATGATCAATTGACGCGTAACTCTTCAAAGGCGGGCGCAAATGCCTTGAAATAGGCCAAAAAGACTTAAAATCTCATGCTAAAATTTACAGATTGTATTTATCTGAAAGCAATTGTCTTTCGGAGCATTTTAAATTTCATCATTTTGGAAATTTTTCATGAAAAAAATTGTC
>DBFZTP010000015.1:0-9282 GCA_048520025.1 Candidatus Aphodousia sp. | reverse complement strand
AAATGAACCAACCCCTTATTCTGCGACAGTTTTTAAAGTCAATTTTTGATAAAAATTCTTAGGGGATAGATAACCCAATCCTTCCTGGATTCTACCGTTGTTATACCAATAAATGTATCGATTAATTATGTCCTGCAATTGAATGCGGGATTGAGAGTACCTTTCGGTGATTGGCATTTGATAGATTGTTTCTGACTTCAAATGCCCATAGAAATTTTCCATACATGCATTGTCAAAACAATTCCCTTTTCTTGAATAACTTAGCGAAATACCCAAACTTTCAGCAAGGTTTCTGTAGTTGGGACTCGTGTACGTTCCGCCTTGATCACTATGAAGAATTGCTCCTTTGTAGCAACCAATTTTGGATAGTGTTCTCATTGCCAGTTCGACAGTTGCACCGGTGTCAAAGTCCCAAGCAACGATTTCTTTCGTGCAAAGGTCTTTGATTGTACTCAACACTAACCAGCCGTCATAGGTATGAAAGAAAGTCATGTCTGAAACGAATTTCTTTCTAGGCTCCTCTGTGAAGAATTGACGTTTTAAAATATTGTTTGTTGGTCTTCCATCGACAATACGATCATTTTTCTGTCGAGGGAAAAGCTTTCGAACCTGACGGATGCGTGCATTAAGTCCGTGCAGTTTCATTAAACGAGCTGTCCTTTTATGATTAATTGGAATTTGGAACTGAAAACTCAATTGCTTAGCCATTCTTTTAGCCCCATAGCTGTAGCGGTACTTAATTTGAAAGGATTTGATAGCTTCAACAATTTTACGATCATGATCCGCTGTTTTATGTTGCCGATGCCTGTAATAAGTGCTCCTGTGAATCCCGAACAGATTACAAGCTTCATAAACAGGCAAGCCAAGCTTTTTTAACTCAGTAATTTGAGTAATGACTTTAGATGTATCTTGCTGATTAAGCGAAATATTATTCTTAATCCATTGAATTAAGGCTTCTCGCTGAGTTTGTATTTTCTTTTCCGATATATGAATGTTATCCATGATGACACTCCGCTCAATAATGTCATCAATAGTATGACAGTAAGCGGAATTTAGACGGTAATACCTATACCATCTTTGAACAGATCTTATGTTGTAGCCTAATTGAACAGCTACTTCAGATGCAGACATCGAATATTTTTTGATGTGGAATATTGCCCAAGCAATTTTCTCAAGATTCGAGCGTTTATTGACTCGTTTCAGGGGTATGGGTGGAAATGCAGCATCAAGGCTCCCCAAGCGTTTAACTTTACGTATCCAACCTCTGAAACTTCCATAAGGAATATTTTGCATTGCTGCAAATTTCAAGGGGCTTAAATCTTGAGCATAGAAAGCATCGAGAAGTGCTCGCTTATCTTTTAATGAAAATTTGATGCTGTTCCCATCAACCCAATCAGTATGTCCACACAAAGTTAAACGACGCCACTCTTTAACGTCATCAATAGACAGCGAATAAATTTTTGATAAATGACTAGCAGAGAGCCCTTGTCTAAATCCTGCTAAAACATTTAAACGAATATTTTTCATATGTCCTCCAGACATGCCATTTTTGTCGCAATACTGGGGGTCAGTTCATTTCTAGGGTCAATTGTTTTGACGCTTGACACCCAGCCGAAGCAGTTATTAGAAAATTTCTAATAACTGAACTCTCATCGAGTTCCCTGTCCTTGAAAAGGTTTTAATAGGCGTTGACTGTTGGGTACTGAAACATCAAAAAGTACAGTGAGTTGCTTTTGAGTCACCTCATAATCAGCAACATGTTCCATTTTGGAACACGTTGAAACTCTATCCAATTCCCCTTCGGAAAAAAGATTTTGTAAGTGTTTGGATATTGCCATGAGTGTTGACTCCAAAAAGTGCTGCCATCTGTTGCTTTAGCGAAATTATTTGTGGTACTGGCTACAAGATTCTTTCACAAAAGATCACCTTAAAAATCAATCTGTAAGATAATTACCTTTAACTTATTAATCAGTGAGCCAACCATGAAACCATCTGAAGAAAATTGTTGATATTCGATGCTCAAGATTACTTGAAAGACGAGGAAGACTGTCGCCTATACTTGCAAGCCTGCTCCATAGAAGACACCGGAGACGGCAAATTAATTGAAAAGGCACTCGAAGATATCGCACGCACCGGCTGTACCTCCCAACTTAGCAAAGAAGAAAGTATGGCTCGTGCAGATCTAGGAAAAACTTCAAACCCGTAAAGTATCCAAGACAGTTTCTGTCACTCCTTCTTGCCAAGACCGTGGCCTAAACCCAAACGTCGTCTGAAATTTATTCGTATCCAAAACCACGCAAGAAGGACGCGTTGCAGGCGTCGGGAAAACGTCACTTTTAACCGCTTCAATTTCAACATCGGGCGAGAGACGCTGAGCTTCTACCAACACCTTTTTCACCCATTGAGCACATTCATGGCGATGGCAAAAACCGGCGTTAGCAAAGTGGTAAATTCCTCGGTCAAAGACTTCCCCCTTTTCGAAACTCAAAAGCACAGCTAAGAGCCCTCTAGCCACTTCCGTGGCGCTTGTCGGCGTTCCCCATTGGTCATCCACCACGCAAAGTTTCTCTTTTTCAGAAAACCAGCGAATAAGGGAGGTCACAAAATTGGTATGCCCCGGTGCATGCACCCAGGTCAAACGCAAAATCACAGCTTCGGGATTCACTTCTAATACCAAGCGTTCCCCTTCCAATTTGCTTTGACCATAAGCATTTAAGGGATGAGTGGCATCCATTTCGTCATAAGGCGTTGACTGCACGCCATCGAACACATAGTCCGTCGATAAGTGAATAAATAAAGCATTGATGTCTTTAGCCACTTGGGCTAACGCTTGAGAGGCTCGTGCGTTTACTTGAAAAGCCGTCTCTTGATCGTTTTGAGCAGCATCGACTGCTGTATAGGCGGCCGCATTGATGATGACGTCCGGCAAGTAGGCATTAATCGTCTCAATGAGCGCAGGCAAATCTAAAAGATCCCCGCCCTTGTCTTCGCGCCCTAAGGCAATGACATCAAAGTAAGGCGCAAGCGCTTTTATTGCCGCTTGCCCCACTTGACCGTTTTTACCCAAAATCAACACACGCATGGACGATTACTCCTTGAGTTTCGCCAAATGCTTTTTAAGATAAAACCCCGTTGCACTGCCCTTGACTCGAGCGATTTGCGCGGGCGTCCCCGTTGCAATGATTTCGCCCCCGGCAGCGCCCCCTTCAGGGCCTAAATCCACAACCCAATCGGCCGAAGCAATCACATCCAAATTGTGCTCAATGATAACAATCGTATTGCCTGCATCACGTAATTGTTGAATCACTGAAATCAACATTTGTACATCTTCAAAATGTAACCCTGTGGTGGGCTCATCCAAGATGTAAAGCGTCTTTGTGGTATCGCGTTTGGAAAGCTCCAACGCAAGCTTCATGCGTTGGGCTTCGCCGCCCGAAAGCGTCAAAGCGCTTTGCCCCAATTTGATGTAGCCTAAACCCACATCCATTAAGGTTTGAAGTTTGCGTTTTAAGGCCGGATGTGAGCTAAAGAAATCCAAGGCTTGTTCAACGGTGAGCTCCAACACTTCAGCAATGTTTTTGCCCTTATAGAGCACGTCCAACGTTTCTCTTGCATAGCGCTGTCCGTGACAGACTTCACAAGGCACGTACATGTCGGGCAAGAAGTTCATTTCCACCTTAATGAACCCTTCACCTTGGCAGGCTTCGCAACGCCCGCCCTTGACGTTAAAACTAAAGCGACCGACGTCATAACCTCGTTCTCTGGCCACGGGCGTTTGAGCAAAAAGCTCACGAATGTGCGTGAAAAGTCCCGTATAGGTGGCTGGGTTAGAGCGGGGCGAACGACCGATCGGACTTTGGTCAACGTCAATCACTTTATCAAAGCGCTCCAAGCCTTCGATGCGCTCATAGGGTTCAGGCGAGGTACTTGCACGGTAAAGCGATTGAGCGGCAATGCGATAGAGCGTATCGTTAATGAGCGTGGATTTGCCAGACCCCGAGACACCGGTCACAACCGTGATTAACCCTTCGGGAATTTCTAAGGTCACGTTCTTTAAATTGTGGCCGCTCGCGCCCACCAGTCGCAAAACGTTATCGGTCTTGCGTTTGGCTTTTCTGGAAAGATCAATGTGCTTGGCGCCATTAAGGTAAGCGCCCGTTAATGAATTAGGATTTTTTTGAATTTCATCGGGCGTGCCACAAGCAATCACTTCGCCCCCTAAGAAGCCCGCTCTGGGGCCCATGTCCACAACGTAATCAGCCTCACGGATCGTGTCTTCATCATGCTCAACGACAATGACAGAGTTACCCAAATCACGCAATTGTTTGAGCGTTTCAATGAGGCGATCATTGTCTCTTTGATGTAAGCCGATCGAGGGTTCGTCCAAAACGTACATCACCCCCGTTAAACCGGAACCGATTTGGCTTGCCAATCGGATGCGTTGACCTTCACCGCCCGAGAGCGTATCGGCACGACGATCCAACGATAAATAGCCCAAACCCACATCGGTTAAAAACTTCAATCGCAAGGCGATGCCGTCAATTAACTTTTGGGCAATGTCTTTTTTCGTACCATCAATGACAAGTGCATCAAAATAGCTTTTAGCTTCTTGCAAACTCATGCCCGTGATATCGGAAATGGCTTTCTTTTGTTCCCCTAAACCGATAAAGACATTGCGAGCGGCTTCTCTTAATCGCGTTCCGTGACAAGAAGCACAGGGTTTTAATACGCGGTACCGGTTAAGTTCTTCTCGCACGGCTTCGTTGTTGGTTTCGGCATATCGACGATTAAGAATTGCCAAAACACCGTCAAAGGGTTCCGTTTGATAGGTCACTTTCCCGGCGCTTCGATAGGGCATCTTGATCTTTCTGTCGCCCAAACCGTAGAGAATATCGTGGCGATTCTCTTCCGTTAAATCGCACCACGGGGTATCAATATCAAAATCACAAGCCTTAGCCACCGCCGACATCATGTCAAAGTTATAAAGGTTGCGACGATCCCAGCCGTGAATGGCGCCGGAGGCCAAAGAAAGCTCTGGGTGGTTCACGACACTGTCTTCGGTAAAGACCATCGATTCCCCCATCCCGTTGCAATCAGGACACGCTCCTAAGGGGTTATTAAAGGAGAAAATTCGAGGCTCTAACTCTTCAACGCTATAGCCACATTCGGGACAGCAGTAGTGACTCGAAAA
Source organism: Candidatus Aphodousia sp. (assembly GCA_048520025.1). GTDB lineage: Bacteria > Pseudomonadota > Gammaproteobacteria > Burkholderiales > Burkholderiaceae_F > Aphodousia. The sequence goes on along the minus strand of DBFZTP010000015.1, from coordinate 4,091 downwards.
ACTTAACTTTTCGCCTGTGTCCATGTCTTCGACTTGCACACGCCCATCCGTTAAACGAAGCGCTGTTTCAAAGCTCTCTGCCAGGCGTTGTTGCGCATCATCTCTGACCTTTAATCGGTCCACAATCACATCGACATCGTGACGCTCTTTAGGATCAAGATCGGGCAAAGTCTCAGCATCATAGCGTTTACCGTCAATTTGGAAACGAATGAAGCCTTGCGTTTGCATATCTTGGAAAAAGCGGGCGAAATCCATCTTCTTTTGACGAATGACGGGCGCCACAATCATGATTTTGCTGCCCACAGGCATTTGCATCACACGATCGACCATCGCAGAGATGGGCGTGACTTCTAAGGGCAAACCGTGCACGGGGCAATAAGGGGTACCGACACGAGCAAAAAGTAAGCGCAAATAATCCAAGATTTCAGTAATGGTTCCGACGGTTGAGCGCGGGTTGGTGGTAACGGCTTTTTGTTCAATGGCAATAGCGGGCGACAAACCGTCAATCAAATCAACATCGGGTCGCTCCATGAGGTCTAAAAATTGGCGAGCATAGGCCGAGAGGCTTTCAACGTAACGACGTTGACCTTCGGCGTAGAGCGTATCAAACGCAAGTGAACTTTTCCCAGAACCAGATAACCCCGTTATCACCACCAGCTTGTGGCGCGGAATGTCCAAATCAATATTTTTTAAGTTATGCGTACGTGCGCCGCGAATGCGAATTGCCGAACCCATCGTTATCCCCAAATTTTGAGCTAAACCAATATATTTTATCGGTTTTCTTTCGTTCAAATGAAATATGAATGTGTTCTTTACGTAAAACTCACCCTTTAGGTGTGGACATTTTCAGCAAGTTACTACAAAATAGTGAATAGCATATTTTTGGATATGCTCACCAAACGCATCAAAAGCGACGGGTGAGTTCACTCCCTGTCTGAAGCCTTTGGGATTGTTAGGTTTGTTGTCATTTCGATGACAACGTTTTTTTGGAAATGAAAGATTATGGCTTCGGTTAATAAAGTCATCATTATCGGTAATTTGGGACGTGATCCCGATACCCGTTATACCGCTGAAGGCGGTACGGCCATTACCACGATCACTGTTGCAACGTCTCGTCGCTACAAGGATTCTAATGGTCAACCTCAAGAAGAAACCGAATGGCACCGCGTTGTGTTCTTCGGTCGTCAAGCTGAAATTGCTTCCGAGTACTTGCGTAAGGGCCGCCCGGTTTATGTGGAAGGTCGTTTGCGCACGCGTAAGTGGCAAGGTCCGGATGGACAAGATCGCTACTCCACGGAAATCATCGCTGAAACGATGCAAATGTTGGGTACGCGTGAACGCTCTGAAGGCGCTCCGGCTGCTGGCGGTTTTGAATCCGCTCCGCGTCGTCCGATGCAAAGCGAAGGTGGCTATCATCAAGCTCCCTCTCGCCAAGCTGATCCGATGCCCGCTCCCGTGGGTGGCCTCGACAATTTAGACGAAGATATTCCGTTCTAAATTTCGCTTGTCGCAAAAAATAACTCCCTCACTTTTTAGTTTGGGAGTTATTTTTTTGTGCTTTTTGAAACTTAAAGAGCACAGATTATGTCTTCAATAAAGGCCTTTTGTACAAACTCACTCACCGGCATCGGCTTAAAGCACACGTACCCTTGAATGAGGTCGCAAGTTGTGGTCTTAAGAAAGTCCAACTGTTCTTGCGTTTCGACCCCTTCGGCAACGACCTGTAAACCCAGTTTCGTCAAGAGCGTCGTGATGGCACTCAATACAATACAAGCTCTCTCGCCACTTCCCAAGAAGAAGCTTCTGTCTAATTTCGCCGCATCGACAATTAATTCTTTCAAGCAAACGAGCGATGAGTAGCCAATCCCGAAATCATCCACAGAACTTCTAAAACCAATTTTTCGAAGCTCTCTTAAGAATTCCTTTGTACTTGCAAAATCTCGAATCACGTCCGTTTCGGTGATTTCCAACTCAATTTCTTCGGGCGATACACCGTAGCGTGTACACACCGACCGCAAATGTTCTAAAAGACCGGGAATCGTAATTGTTTGACGAGATAAATTGACGGAGATTGGACACACACGATGGTTTTCTTCATGCCACTTGGCAATCATCTGGCAAACCGCTTCAAAAATAAACATGTCCAAACGGTGAATCAAACGGTATTTTTCAAGCGTTGCAATGAAGTGTGACGGTGATAAAAGTCCCTTCTTGGGATGCTTCCAACGAGCCAGAGCCTCAGCCCCCACAATACGACCGTCTTTCATGGAAACTTTGGGTTGTAAATAAACCTCAAAAGCTCCTTCCTTAAGTGACGTCACCAATTGAGTAAAGATTTCACGTTCTTCTAACGTCTTTGCAGCGCGATTGGGATCGAAGAAGCACGACTCGTTGCAGCCCACCACATCGTCCGAATGCTTACGAGCCATATTGGCAAACTCAAACATACGCTCGAAGTTGGTTTTATCGTTCTCCGGCAAATAAATCCCGAAACGCAATACCAAATGCGGGCCAACCAAAGCGTGCGTAATGATTTTCTCATCGACCTTTTGTCGAATAAAGATCAAACGATTAAGAATTTCTTGACGATTGCGAGTCTTCATCAAGACGTAGAACACGTCACCGGCGTCACGAACGAGAAGTTCTTCCTCAGAGAGTGATTGCTTGATACAGCGATAGATGTGGTCAAGAATGACATTGCCAACGCTTCGACCGAAACTGACATTAATCAATTTGAATTGGCGAATATCGATCGAAATAATGGCAAATGCCGTACGATCACTTTCAAGTAATTGCCTAGCTTGTTTGGAAAATTGCAAACGCCCCATCCCGCCCGTTACAGGGTCAATGGATGCATGAGTTTCGGATTGATCCATTTGCAATAGCTCCTACTCTAACCAAAAAAGGGCCTAGTGGCCCTTTTTCATCAACATGCTTCAGTTTTCCTCAATAGAGAAGCAAAAAACTGGAAGCGCCATTGATAGAGCAACGCAACGGAAGCATTCACCTATCAATAGCGACTCAAGGCGCATATCTGAGATTGGATACCTCTTGTTACATTGTACGAATAATGATCAAAAATGCGCAAATTTTTGCTTTAAATACCAGCTGTTAAGTCCCTGTCATTCACTCTTTAAGTAATTTTTACTTTCAGACGCCACTCTAACTTTTAACCACGAATCTCCCTCTTTCACATACGTATAAACTGATACCCAGTTATTTTTATCAATGTAAACAGAAACATCTTCCCCCTCTTTTTTTAGACTTCCTACTGATAATGCAGGATTCCATTGGCCATCTTCTTGTTGAGTTGCGTATACAGCTTCCGATAAATTTATTTCTACTACGTATTTATTGTGCTTATTATCTTCAAGAACCTTATCAAAATCTTTACCATTCATATTCCCATTACTAGAGTGAACCCAAATATATAACTTATTCGAACCGCCCTCATTAAAGAAAAGACCTGTACCTAAATGAATATCATTATCCCCTTTGTTGTCTGACCAACTCATCAGTCCATCAATATTAAAATCTTCAGCAGGAGTAGATTGATTCTCATCATCGGGGGTGGGTTCTATTTCATGTTTTATATCTAAACAAGCAGGAACTTCTAAAGTAAAGTCAACACCTGAATAAGCTTGGCTAGACGATATAGACGTAGCTGTAATACGAACACCGTCAGGAGAAATAATTGAATTATTACCTTCAATTTGGAAGTTAAACTCCCCAAATTGATTTGCTCCATCGTCGCTGATCAATGACAACTCTTCAACTTTACTCACAGCGATTGCACACGTATCTCCTTGAGCCATATAGCGTGTAAAGCGAGAGTTGATTTTGACTTGCGCAGCATCTACCGTTGCTTTGGCCAACTTTTCTTCCGCGTCTTTACGGAGATCAAAATAATGCTGACCAATTAGAGTTCCTAAAACACCCAAAATAATGAGTGACATGACAATTTCAATCAGCGTAAAGCCCCGAGTGTTCAATGCATTTTTCATCACTAAATACCCCCTTCGGCTTTAAAATTCAGTGTTCTTTTGCGGATTAAATCAATATCATCGGGAAATTGAATCAAAAACTCTACA
>DBFZTP010000014.1:0-21428 GCA_048520025.1 Candidatus Aphodousia sp. | reverse complement strand
CTTTAATAATGTGCCTGATTCAGATCGAGTCTATGCTGAAAAGATTGTTGAAAAATCTGCAGAAAAATTGCATTTTGCAACTATATTTGCAAATCTAACTAGGGCATTTGATGAATAGCTTTTGTTCATCTATGCTGAACGGTTTCGACACAGTTTTTTTTAGATTAAAGCTTTTAAGGTTAGCGAAAGTCCAAAAGACTTTCGCTTTTCTCATAAAGAGTCGGTTGATTACTTCAAATACTTCTTTTCCAAAGCCTTCAATTCACCGCGAAGCTCCATCAAATTCCACGTGTAGTTCATCACACGGATGAAGTCTTCATCGTCAGTGGGCATCCAAAAGCCCATGTAGTTTACGGGCGTCAACGGTTTGTTTAAGAACTGAGCATGCAATTTCGGATACTTCTTTGCATACAACTGTGCTTCAGCATTTTCCGTGATCATCACATCGCCCTTACCCGCCGCAATCATGGCCGGAATTTCATAATTCTTTTCATGCGTGGAGATTTGAGCTTTGGTGAGGTTTTTTAAGACAAACTGCTCGTTCGTGCCGCCAGGATTTTTAATCACTCGGACGTTCGGTTGATTAAGCTTCTCAAGGCTCGTGAGTTTGTTTTTCATGTCTTTGCGAATAAGTGCTACTTTACCGAAAGGTGCGTAAGCAGGAAGGAATTCGCCTTTTAAGACACGAGCGGGGGAGCGGGTAATACCACCCACTGCAATGTCGAATTTGTCTTTTTCTAAATCTTTTTGAAGGTTAGACCAGCTCGTTTGAACGATTTGGACTTTCCAGCCGTAGACCGCGGCCATCTTTTCGATGAGTTCAATGTCATGCCCCACAAATCGATCACCTTCTTTCATCGCAAAAGGACGATAGTCACCGGGGGTGCCAACACGCAAGGTGTTTGACTCGATGATGTCATCCAAGCGGTCATCGGCGACTGCAGCCGTTGTTGCTGCAACCGTCATGGCAGCCATTAATGAAAGTGTGATCAATGAATGTTTGATGGTCATGACAATTCTCCTTTAAGGAACCATTAGAAAAATTGTACGAACATCGTTACCCTAAAAAACAGTGCAAAAATAGGAAAATTTGCGTTTGATACTCGTAATGATTTAATTGAAATCCCTATGAGAAAAATACCTTAGAGACCTACATTTTGTTTGGATGAGGGTAAGAAAAAAGCGAAAGTCTTTTGAAGAACTTTCGCTTCGGAATAGATTATTGCGACACCGATCGACGTCGATAGAGCCAAATCAAAATCGCACCGTAGACCGCAAACTGCAAGAGATTGGCACCGATTAACGGTAAGACATCAACGAGTGTTGCCCCTTCCTGACTCGTAAACAGAATCGAGCGACAAGCAGGCGTTGTGGGCATCAACCAAGCAAAGGGCACCACCCAAGTCGCAAAATTTTCAAACGGGTAGACAAGACCCGATAAGAAAAGCGAGGGAGCTGAGGCGAGCACCATGCCGGCCGCATAGCGGTTGGTACCCATCGCAAGCGCCAAGCTCATCGCCATCGCAGTAATGGCAAGACTGAAAGTGAAAATGGACAGAATAGAGGCCGGAAGATTTAAAAGCGTCGGCATATCCAAAATCCATAGACCCAGACCTTCCATCAACAGTGTCCAGCAAAAGGCGATCAAGAAAAAGCCCGTAAAGACACCGAAGAAATTCGTGCTGTTACCAAAAATGCGTCGAGCAAAATCGTCTTCAAGACGCTTTTCTGTCCAACCGCCCAAGCTAATCCCGATCCCAAAGAACATCACGGCTTGGACAATCACAACGGCCACCATCGGTACCAAGTAGATCCCGTAGCCTGAGATGTTGTTATAGAGGTCTTGAGAGACAAAGGAGGGGCCCGTTTGCGTCATCTTTTTAACAACGCGAGCATCAAGCCCTTGAGCCACTAAACGTTTGGCGGCCACCATAACGTTTTCTTGACCCACCACCAATTGAGTAATGGCGGCGACGGCACGGCCCTTCACGGGGAAGGCACCGTTAGAAAAGACGCTCACGGTGGTGGGCATGCCACGACCGACATCAGCATCAAAATTTTCTGGAATCACCACCATGACATCGTAGTCCGAGCGCAAGAAGCCATCTTTGGCTTTGGCAAAATCACCGGTAATGACTTGCGGATAAATAATCGGTGTACTGATGAATTTATCGGTGAGTTCTCGTGAGCGATCCGATTGGTCCATGTCAACGATCGCACAATGAATTTGTGTGATCGCCTGATTGCTATAAGGGATGGAGTAAAACACCAAATAGAAAATGGAGGCAATCGAGAAAATCAAGAACGTGTCGCGGTTAGCAACGACTCGTTTAATCGTTTCAAACGCAATCTGTAAGAAGGTCATGATTGTCCCTCCTCAGAGATCGTCGTATGAATTTGCTTTTTCATCGCAGGCCACCCAAGTAGTCCCCAGAAAAGACCGAAGAGCGCGAGTTTGCCAAGCGTGATGAGGGAGACCGATAAAGGCGATCCCAAAATCCATTGCTCCCCTTGGAATTGCACATAGTGCGTTAAGGGGAAAATTTGAGACAAGACTTCCACCCACGGTTGCATGGCATCAAAGGGGAAGGAAAAGCCTGTGAAGGGGAAGATCGGTGCGATGTAGCCCACACAAAAGCTCGTTGCGATGATCCAACCGGCTTTCATCGCAAGCCCCATAACAAAGACGGGCAATAAAGCGATAACTGCTAATAAAAAGACAAGTCCCAAGACCCAGAAAATAATCGATCCTTGCGCAAACCAACCGCAGTAACCCGCAAAGTAGGCAACATAGAGCGCCCCCAAAATCGAGTAGTAGCCCCACCAAGGAAGAAGTTTCCCTAAAAGGGCCGCATCCATGTGACCGTTTGCAACGTTAAGCCACTCTTTGACAGACTTCTCTTGCCATTCAGCACTTAAACGCGTCACGATAACGAGCGCCAATCCCAAATGCAAAATCCCGGGGATGATGACGGGCAAAAGATAAGCTTGGAAGTTAAAGGCCAAATTGCCAAAGGTCACCGCTTGAACCGACATGACGTTTAAGGCGCGATCGGCTTGTTTATGATTGGCGCCCGCAGTAATGGCTAAACGTTTGGCCGAATCCAAACTAAATTGGCCCAATGCTGTTTTAATGTCAAGTTCTAAAGAAACCGCAACCGCATAGATGGACTTCGGGAAGTACCCTTCGACCGCCAAGGAGTCGGGTTGGTTTAAATTAGCCGTCCAACCTTGAGGGATGGTCAAGTAGGCGTAAAGGTCACCACGCTTTAATGCTGCACGCGCTTCTTGAGGCGATGTCATCGAGACCAAGCGAGCGCTTGGCATGGCGTCAATTTTTTGAGCAAACTCAATGGAGGTTGGCGTGTGATCCAAGTCCACAATGCCCACGGGGAGTTCTCGTAAGAACCCACCATTAAAGACGCCCACGAGTAAGACGCACCATACCAATGGCATGACGACAAACATGACGACAAGCCACGGAAATGAAAGCGTTTTTTTCACTTCACGTTTGGCAACGGCGTAAACGTCTGAGAAAAAAGACATTACGGGGCTCTTCTTAGCGTGCCACAATGACACTCATGCCGGGGCGCAAGTTAAGGATCGGATCCACGGGGCGAGCTCGAACTTCAAAGGTACGAAGGTCAAAGCCCGTGCTTTGACGCGTAGCACGCCACGTAGCATAGTCAGCACGCGGGTTAATGAAGTAGACCTTGAAGGTGTAAGTCTTGTCACCTAAAGCCGGAATTTGGGCCTTTAAAAGGCTTCCCTTAACCACCGACTTCATATCGTCTTCGCGGATATTAAACGTGGCCCATTGATCGTTAAGATCAACAATCGTGGCCATCGGAATGCCAGCCGCGGCAATTTCACCTTCTTCAACAAAAAGGCGGGAGACTTCACCGGCAATCGGGGAGACAACGTTCTTTTCTTTCACCAAGCTTTCAACTTGATCAACGCCACCCTTGGCTTGTTGAGCTTTCGCTTGTGCGGCTTCTTTTTCTTGAACACGAGCACCGGTCTTGGCGATATCGAGTTGTTGTGTTGCCATCTCTAAGAGCTCTTTGCTGCTCTTATATTGGGCCAACGCTTCATCGTACTTCTGACGGGAAATTAAACCGTCTTTGTAGAGCGATGCGACACGTTTATACGTTTGACGAGCCAATGTTTCACCGGCTTTTGCGCGAAGCATTTGAGCTTCTGCTGCACGAATTTCTTGGGGACGAGCACCTTCGTCAGCCATGTTGCTCATGGCGTCCGCAGCGCTCTTTAAGGCCTGGACTTCACGCAACTTGGCTTCCACTTCCGGGATTGACAACTCAATCAGCGTTTCGCCCACTTTGACGTTTTGGCCTTCGGTGACAGGGAGCGCTTTGACGCGTCCCGTGACTTTAGCAGCGACGTCAACGGTCTTGGCATGAACCACACCGTAGAAGGGTTCGGCAGCAGGGTGAGCCCCCATCCAAAGACCGACACCGATCACGGCGGCAACGGCGACAGCCACGCCACCCAAGAGTAAACCTTTTTTATTTTTAGAATCTAATTGCGTTTTCACTTTAACACCACAATATCGGGACGGTTAAGAATCGTTTGGTAATCGTTCATGAGGCCACTTGCGGCATGCAAATAACTAAAGGCCACGACAAAACGGTAACAGGCCAAACGTTGGGCGACTTCGGCGCCAATTAATTTATTACGAGCGTCGTTCACATCATCAACGGTGGAAAGACCTTCTTTGAAACTCTTTTCACGCAAACGAAGGTTTTCACGAGCCAACTCAATGGAGCTTGCCGTCAAATCATATTGACGAAGCGCGTCTTCACTGCGAAGGTAGGCAATTTCGACAAGCTTCTTTACTTCACTTCGAGCTTCTTCTTGAGCGGCCACCGCCTTATTAACGAGGGCTTGAGCACTCCCGACTCGAGCTGAGCGATCTCGGTTATCCCAAAGCGTGATTTTGACGCCAATGCCGGCGACCCAATCGGGTTCTGGTAACGTTAAATAGTGCTTAATCAGGTTGTAGTGACCAAAGGCATAGACTTGGGGGTGGAACGACCCCTTGGCGGCCTTTACGCCCATGCGAGCTTGATGTTGTTGAGCATCGATGCTGCGCAAAACGGGGTTATTGCCCAAGGCTAAATCTTGCCAATAGCTCAATGTTTGTAAGTCACGGGTAATGAAAAGGGGCGTCTCCAAAGCGCCGATCTTTTCACTCTTTAATAACTTATTGAGTTCCGTTTCCGCTACGCGACGATCGGTTTGAGCATTTAATAATTCGCGTTCTGCCGTATCACGGTTGACTTGAGCGCTCATGCGTTCAATCTTGGCAATCATGCCGGCTTTCTCAAACTTCTTCGCACGGTTTAAATCACGGTTTTGTTGGGCAAGCATCTGTTCACGCAACGCTTCCACCGAACGCGCCAACTGAACACCGAAATACTTTTGAACGAGTTCTGTATCGAGTTTTTCGCGCGTTAAATCAAGTCCTGCTTGAGCTTGGCGGACGGCTGCTTGCGTGGCTTCTTGCTTGGCACTGATGGCACCACCCGTGTAGATCGGCCAAATCATGTCAACGGAGGCACGGGGGCCGGAGATATCTAACTCTTCAGAAAACTTAATAGAATTGGGAATTGTTGGGAGTCCTGGAATAGGGAGGAGTCCAACAACATTATTTACCGTACCAGAAAGGCCACTGATGTCCAAATTCATTCCAATGTCTTTACGGCCTTCGACTTGTTGTGCATTGAGCATCACTTTAGGGCCGGACAAAGATTTGGCTTCTTTGACCTGAAATTGTGTTTGCTCGATAACAGCTTGATCCATCTTGATGGCATCGGCTCTTTCGTGCATGAGGGCGCGCGCGGTCGCAAAGCTTAAGTCTTGTGCCAAGCTCTGTGACATAGGGAGGCCCATCAAAGTGGCCAGCGCGATGAGTTTTAAATTCTTCATTAAAATCGAAACTTCTTTACTTAAGGGTAAACGCTATATTCTAGTCGCTAGACTTCTTGCCGTCCAACGCATTCATAAAACCTCGCAAATAAGCCGTTCGAGCTTCAATCGTAGGCGTCGAGGTTTCAATCTTAAGTTTATTGGCCCCCATCATTCGTAAACCACGGCCCTTTTGCAACAATTCAATCAGGCGCATGGGTTCAAAATGAGGTTTATCAATAAACGTGACAATCATTACGCTCTCCGTAGCCTCAATGCGTTTGATGCCCAAATGTTGGCAGCTCAAACGCAATCGGTGCGTATCGATCAAGGTGTTGGCCTCTTGGGGCAGCTTCCCATAGCGATCCCCCAAAGCTTCACGCACGGCTTCAATGGCAGCATAGGTTTCGCAACTGGCGAGTTCTTTATAAAAAGACAAGCGCTGTTGAACGTCTTCAACATAGTTGGGCGGCAAAAGCGCGGGCGAATGAAGGTTAATTTCCGCCATGGCTTGGAAGGGTTCATCCAAGTCAAAGTTTTCGTTCTTTCGCATGGCCTTCACCGCACGCTTGAGCATTTGGTTATAGAGATCGTACCCAACCGCGGCAATTTCACCGGATTGGTGTTCACCCAAAACTTCACCGGCACCGCGGATTTCCAAGTCATGCATGGAGAGGTAAAAGCCGCTACCTAAATCTTGAAGGTTTTGAATCGCTTCCAAGCGCTTTTGAGCGCTATTGGTCATGGCGTCTTTACCGGGCGTTAGGAGATAAGCATAGGCTTGGTGGTGGCTGCGACCCACGCGACCACGCAATTGGTGAAGCTGCGCAAGACCAAACTTATCAGCTCGGTGCATGATGATGGTATTGGCCGTCGGCACGTCAATACCGGTTTCAATAATCGTTGTGCAAAGCAAAACGTTATAGCGTTGTTGGTAGAAGTCTCGCATGACGCCTTCAAGTTCTCGTTCGCTCATCTGACCGTGACCGATCACGATGCGCGCCTCAGGCACTATGTTGGCTAACTGCTCACGACGGTTTTCAATGGTGGAGACATCATTGTGCAAGAAATAGACCTGACCGCCGCGGTTTAATTCACGCATGATGGCTTCGCGAATAACGTCGTTAGATTCCTTGCGAACAATGGTTTTAATCGTTAAGCGCTTTTCAGGTGCCGTTGCAATGATGGAGAACTCACGAATGCCTTCTAAGCTCATCGCAAGCGTTCTCGGAATCGGTGTTGCGGTTAAGGTCAAAATGTCCACTTCGGCGCGAAGCTGTTTGAGCATTTCTTTTTGACGGACACCAAAGCGGTGTTCTTCATCAATGACCACAAGCCCCAATCGGGCAAACTTCACCTTATCGGTTAAAAGCTTATGTGTGCCCACCACAATATCAATGCGGCCGGCTTCAAGCCCTTCTAACGTTTGTGTTGTTTGTTTGGCAGTTCTAAAGCGAGACAATTCAGCAACGGTCACAGGCCACGAGGCAAAGCGATCGCGGAAGGTGTTGGCGTGCTGCTCTGCCAAAAGCGTTGTCGGACAAAGGATGGCGACTTGTTTGCCTCCCATGACAGCGGCAAACGCTGCGCGCAAAGCCACTTCGGTTTTACCAAAGCCTACGTCACCGCAGACCAAACGATCCATGGGTTTGTCGCTTCGCATATCGTCCAACACCGCTTCAATGGCTTGTTGTTGGTCGGGCGTTTCATCAAAGGGGAAACTCTCGGCAAAGGTATCGTAGTCAATGCGAGAAAATTCAAATGCGTGCCCCAAGCTCTTTTGACGTTTGGCATAGAGGTTAAGAAGTTCAGCCGCGGTATCACGAACCTTTTCGGCGGCTTTTTTCTTTGCCTTTTCCCAATCGTTTTTGCCCAAGGCATGTAAGGGAGCGTGCTCGGCGTCAGAGCCCGTGTAGCGGGAAATCATCTGAAGTTGAGCAACCGGTACAAAGAGTTTGGCCTCTTTGGCGTAGTCCAAGCGCAGGAATTCTTCCGGGCCCGTGCCGGTATTGATGGTTTCAAGTCCTGCGTAGCGGCCGATCCCGTGCACCAAGTGAACGACCGGATCACCAATCTTTAATTCGGCCAAGTCACGAATCAACGTATCAACGTTCGTGGTCTTGGTTTGTCGGCGCCGTTGGTGTCGGATGGGGGTGGCGTAAAGCTCAGACTCCGTCAGAACGTTGATGCCCTCAAGGAAAAAGCCTTGATAGAGGGAGCCGACCCCAAGCATCACGGGTTCATCAGACGTTAAGAATTCTTCAAAGTCATCAACGTAAGGAATGTTGAGCCCAAAGCGCTTAAAGAGTTGCGCCATGGTCTCGCGACGACCGAGGCTTGCTGAGAGCAAAAGCGTACGATGACCGCGAACCTTTTCGTCTGTTAAGAAGCGTTCGAGTTTTTCAACGGGGTTGTCGGCCTTACGATCCACAATCACGTTGGGGGTGTAGGTAATCGATAAATCGATCTTGGCTTCAAAACGAACGAAAGGTTTAAGGGCCGTAAAAAAGCGCTCCGCATCAAGAAACAAGTCGGAGACGGGCAGAACCGGACGTTGCGTATCGGCCTTTAAGAATTGGTAGCGATTTTGCGTTTCTTCAAAAAAGCGTTGAAGGGCGGCTTGATTGTCACCCACAAGGCCAATCACTGTATCCTCAGGCTTTAAGTAATCAAAAAGTGTGGCTTTTTGATCAAAAAAGAGCGGCAAGTAATACTCAATCCCAGCACCGATAATGCCTTGGCTTAGGTCTTTATAGAGCGGGGACTTGGTTGGGTCGCCCGTGAAGGTTTCTCGCCAGCGAGAGCGGAAGGCAACCAAGGATTCTTCATCAACAGGGTATTCACGCCCTGGCAAAATGCGGATTTCATCCACGATTTCAATGGAGCGTTGCGTATCCGGGTCAAACGAGCGGATCGATTCAATTTCTGTATCAAAAAGATCCAACCGGAAGGGCGATTGTGCCCCCATGGGGAAAATGTCAATCAAGCCCCCTCGAATGGAGAATTCACCGGGCGCCACCACCTGACTCATGTTTTGGTAGCCGGCGTTGACCAATCGGTGACGCAACTCGTCGACATTGATGTCTTGACCTTTTTTAAAGAAAAAGACGCGCCCTTGCAGATACTCGGGCGGCGTCATGGTTTGCGACGCCGTGGTGGCGGCCACCAATAAGACGTCCAAGTCGTTGGCGTTTTTTTTGCGGGACTGAAGCTTATAGAGAATCTGAAGACGATCGCTCACCAAGTCCGAGTGCGGACTCAAAATGTCATAGGGGAGCGTTTCCCAGTCAGGGAAGTAGTCGCATTTAACCATTGGCGCCAAGTATTGCATCTCGTCTTTAAGGCGCAAGCAATCGGCCGCATTATCGGCAATAATCACCAAAAGTTTGCCCGACTTTCGACAAACGCCCGCAGCTTGCGACAGCCACAAGGCATCCGTGCCAGCACCACCCACGTTAACCGAACGCTTGGCTTTGGCATTTAACGAAAGAATATCTTTTTCAATACGAGCAACTAAAGTATCAAACATGACAAAATTCGACTTAAAATAACGCCTTGTATTATCTCAAAATTGGTCGTTATCGTCACTTGATGTTAACGCTTTAACTTCGGCACAATAACAACGTTTTTGTTAAGAAAAATAACAATGTCGACGCTCTCTGATGACGCCAAATTATGGCGCGGCTTCTTCTGTACCTTAATCGGCGGGATCGGTTGGGGGTTTTCGGGTGCCTGCGGCCAATACCTCTTTACTTATCAAAGTGTTACCCCTCAGTGGTTGACGGTAACGCGTATGCTTCTTGCGGGGCTTTTGCTCATTATCTGTTTTTTGCCGAAATATTGGCGTGAATTTAAAGCGTTGCTTAAGCCCACCAAAACGTGGCTTTGGCTCTTTTTATACGGTGTGTTTGGTTTGATGTTTAGCCAATTGGGCTACTTAACCGCCGTGGAATACACCAATAGCGGCACGGCCACGATGTTGGTCTACATTAATCCGGTTTTTATCCTTCTTTGGATTTGCTTAACGCAAAAACGTTTCCCCAATGGCCGAGAATTGCTAGCGATTTTCCTAGCGTTGACGGGCACCTTCTTAATGGCAACGCACTTTGATTTAAGCCAATTAGCGATTTCTCCCGAAGGGTTGAAGTGGGGGATGGCTGGGGCCTTGGCCATTGCGGTTTATACGATTTTGCCGGGGATTGTTTTAGCCGGTCTTCCCTTAGTTGTAATGATGTCAATCGGGATGCTGATCGGTGGGATGGCAACCGGGGTGGCAGTGGACTATCTCTCCATTCCTTATGAGTTGGATACGTCTGGTCTTTGGGCGCTCGCTTCCATTGTGCTTTTTGGTACCATCGGTGCGTTCTTACTTTACATGCAAGGGGTTGCGGATTTAGGGGGCGTGAAGGCGAGTATGATTGCCTGTGTGGAGCCCATTTCTGCCGCTGTTTTTTCCGTTTTCTGGTTTGATACGCAATTCGTTTTGATGGATTACTTGGGCTTTGCCTGCATTTTGTCCACCATTTTTGTGTTAGGTCGCCGTTAGAGGTTTGTATGTCGAAATTTCATTTACTGATTCCTGCAGCAGGTGTCGGCGCCCGCATGAAGGTGGGCTATCCCAAGCAATACATGAAGGTGACCGACCAAACGCTTTTAGAAGTGACGGTAACGCGTTTGTGTACCATGAACCTTTTTGACCGCGTTGCCGTGGTTGTTGCACCCTCTGACCCTTATATAGACAATCAAAAGTTACCCGCCAATGTCCAAATTTTGCGATGCGGCGACGCCACGCGCGGTGAGAGTGTTTTCAACGGCCTAAACCAATTGGCTGTCGACGCTGATGATTGGGTCTTTGTGCACGATGCGGCGCGTCCTTGCGTTGATAAAGCCAGTCTTTTGCGTTTAGTGGAGGCACTAAATGCAGAAGACGTTGACGGTGTGCTTTTAGCCCAAGCCATGACCGATACGGTGAAGTGGGTGGGAGAAGACGGCGTTATTCAAAAGACATTAGATCGTAGCCGTTGTTGGCGAGCTCAGACGCCGCAAGCCTTTAAAAAAGCGGATTTGGTAAAAGCGCTCTCTGTTAATCCCGCAGGATTTACCGATGAGGCATCCGCCATGGAAGCGGCTGGCGCTCGCGTGAAGGTCGTGGAGGGGAACCCCAACAATATTAAAGTGACACATCCGGAAGATGTGGCACTCGTTAAAAAGTTAATTTCGGATTTAGGAGAATCGTTGTGAGCAGTTTTCGCATTGGTCAAGGCTATGACCTTCATCGTTTGGTCGAAGGCCGTCCTCTCATTTTAGGGGGCGTTGAAATCCCGTATGAAAAAGGACTTTTGGGTCACTCCGACGCTGACGTTCTCTTGCATGCGATTACAGACGCACTTTTGGGTGCCGCCGGTTTAGGTGACATCGGCCGCCATTTCCCCGACACTGATCCTCAATACAAAGGCGCCAATAGCGTTGTCCTTTTGCAAGAGGCAGTGAGCAAAGTCGTCAAAGCCGGTTGGGTGGTCGTCAATGTGGATGCAACCGTTATTGCCCAAGCACCTAAGCTTGCCCCCCATATGGAGACGATTCGTGAGTCGGTCGCAAAGGCTTTGGGCGTTGATCTTCAACGCGTAAACATTAAAGCCAAGACCAAAGAAGAGTGTGATGCGGTCGGTAAAAAAGAAGCGATCGAGGTTCACTCGATCGCTCTTTTGACGGCACTCTAGGCGAACCTAGACTTTTTCGTCTGGTTTTAAGACCGTGTCTGTAGGCCCGATTTGTTCACCCAAAACGGGCTTTTCTGTTTTGGTGTTTGCCAGCGGCATCACCAATTCCACAATCAAGCCGTGCGGATGGTTGGTATAGAGATGGACTTTGCCACCGGCGCGTTTAACCACGCGGTTGACAATGGCCAAACCCAACCCTGCCCCCTTGGCACCTCCGCGAGACGTGTCACCACGTTCAAAGGGGCGTATCACACGAGCCATCTCTTCCGGCGGCACACCCTTGCCCTTATCGCAAACACGCAACACGGCGTCGGTGCCTTGAGGGAAGACTTGGATGTTTAAGTCCAAAATGCCTTCTTCATTGCGGCCGTAACGGTCGGCGTTAACGATTAAGTTTTGAATGGCACGGGTCAATTCCGTCGGATGGGCCATCACGAAGATATTACTCATGATGCTCGTCTCAACACGAACATTGTCCTTGCCTTGCATACGGGTGTTGTGCAACGTATCGTTGGCGGCTAAACCTAAGTCCACACGTTCAAGCGGTTGGTTGGATTGCTGCGCATAGCCCATGAACTGCTTGACGATGTTTTCCATCTGTTCAAGGTCGCTTACCATTGCCTCTTGCGTGTAGTCGGGCAAATCGGCCAACTCCACTTCCAAGCGCAAACGCGTCAGCGGCGTTCTCAAGTCATGCGAGACACCGGCTAAAAGCAACTCCCGGTCTTTACCCATGCGTTGCAATTCTTGAACCATGTTGTTAAAGCTTTCGTTGACGGCATTAATTTCCGAAGATTTGGCATCTTCGGGCAACGGCTCGGGGACTTCGCCACGCCCCAATTTCTTCGCAGCGTTACTTAATTGTCGCAGGGGAGCGACCGTGCGTTGCGTCAAAATGGAGGCACCGACCGTACCGAAGAAAAAGGCTAAGAAGGCCCACCAAAGCCAAGCCGTACCAAAGGGAGGATCCAAAAGGTCATCACGAATGAGTAACCAGTAATCATCGCCTTCGATATTCATCGACACCCAAAGGCCGTGTTCACCGTTCACACTCCCCGCAATGATGGTGTCTTGACCCATCACTTCGCGGGTTTGTGCCTGAACGAGAGCAACGATATTGCCTTGAGCGGTCAGAGGTTCCCAATTATCCGTATTTTCTTTCGGGATAATGCGAACGCCTTCACGGAAGGCAAGAATATGCAAAAGATCGGGACGATAAGTGCTATCGGCCGAAATCAATGCATAACGGGTGAGATTGGCTGTGGAAATAATCTGCTGAGAGATCCCGCGACTAAACGGGACCTCTGAGAGCACACGAAAGCTTTGAAACCAAACGAGTGACGTTGCCAGAAGAAGCAACATCAACAGCGTAAAAGTACGCCAGTAAATGCTACTTTGTGTTTTCAAAGACATAACGTGCTAAAAACTAATTGTTGCTTTGGCCATCGGGGATGAAGACATAACCCACACCCCAAACCGTTTGCAAGAAGCGCGGCTTAGAAGGATCGGGTTCAATCATCTTACGAAGGCGAGAGACTTGAACGTCCAAAGAACGGTCAAAGGCTTCGTATTCGCGACCGCGGGCAATTTCCATGAGCTTATCGCGGCTCAAGGGTTGCTTCGGATGACGGGCAAAGGCCTTCAAAACGGCAAATTCGCCGGTCGTCAAAGGCATCGGTTCGCCGTTTTTCGTCAAAACGCGCGTACCTAAATCCAATTCGAATTCGCCAAACTTCACGACTTCGTTTTCCATCGAAGGGGCACCCGGGGCATCAGCCACAGGGCGACGACGCAACACGGCATGGATACGAGCTAAAAGTTCGCGAGGATTAAAGGGCTTCGGAATGTAGTCATCGGCGCCCATTTCTAAGCCGACAATACGGTCAACGTCTTCACCGCGAGCCGTCAACATAATGATCGGCGTCGTGTCTTTTTGCTCACGCAAACGGCGCAAAATTTGAAGGCCGTCTTCGCCGGGCATCATCAAGTCAAGGATGAGGGCGTCAAAGCGTTCACGTAACCACAAGCGGTTCATCGTGACGCCGTTGTCGGCCACGTAGACTTGGAAGCCGTTTTCACCAAGGTAACGGCGCAAGAGGTCGCGCAAGCGGGGATCGTCGTCGACCACAAGAAGTTTAGGGTTTTGTTCGCTCATAATTTGTTCTCTCTTATAAAAATAAAGACGGAGGTGTCTTTGTTACATTTATGTTTTCACAATTTGAACAAAGTGTAAAGAGTCTTTCAAAACTTCGTTACAACTTCTCTAACTTATTAAAACATTTTCCGTAAATGTCTCGTATGATTGTTAAATGAAACTTAAACGCATAGCGATTTTTTTATGAAAATAATCTTTGTGACCAAAGGTCTTCTTGTGGCGTGTTTGGCGGCAACCTCTGTGATGGTGCAGGCCGAATCGCGACCGTTGACCGTAACAGTCGACGGGCAAGAAATTGTTTTACCGAAGAACCGCACGGAACTGATGTTCTTAACGCCGATCAATCAAGACGGCCCCAAATTGTGGTCGGACATGTCGGCCAAAGAACGTGCTGAACTTTGGCCCTATTTGAGCCGCAAGATGCAACGCCACTATTGGGCTTCGATGACCGACTGTGATCGCGTTTCCATGCGAAAAGAATTTTCTTCTCGTCAAAGAGAGATGATGCGTGATCGCTACGTTTCACCGCGTCATCCTCCCGGACAAGAACCTTTATTAAGAGGCACACTTTGCCAAGAGGCCTCACACCGTCATTTGTCGCCTGAAGAGCGACACATGATGCGCGAGCAGATTCGCACGATGAGTGTTGAGGTCTATTCGACCCGCGCAGCTAAAGCACCTCCTGCTCCTTAAACCGATTAAACATCAATCCGTCCTGGCGTTCGAAAGATACTCCCTCTTTCGAACGCTTTTTCTTTGTCTCAATTCCTCGTAACCTCAAAGATTAACACTGCTGTGCGTGTTATCATTGACGGGTATTTTTTTAGTGTATTAAATCATGTCAATCTATTTAGCCTTTGATACGTCAACGGAGTTTTGTTCTGTGGCTTTGTCCGTGGATGGCAAACTTGTCCAAAAGCTTGAACGCTTGGGCAACAGTCACTCCGACTACGTTTTACCTTGGGTCGATGAGATCGCCAAAGACTTAGGTGTGTCGCTTAAAACGATTGATGGCATTTTGTTTGGCGCAGGTCCCGGCTCCTTTACCGGTTTGCGCATTGCCTGCGGTATTGCGCAAGGTCTTGCTTACGGTTTGGATAAACCCGTGATTGGCGTTTCGACTTTAAAGTCATTGGCCTTTCATTTCCGCAAAGAAGCTCAACGTATTGCCGTATTAAATGACGCTCGCATGAATGAGTGCTATGCCGCTATTTACGCCGTGGAAAACGATCGTTTGGTTGAAGTTCAACCCGAACAATTAATTAAACCCGAGAATGTGAGCGCTTGGCTTCAGATGCATAACGTGGAATTGGGCGTCGGTACCGCCATTGGCGTCTATGAGATGAATCTTTCCATCCCGACGCAATTTCAAGAACCTCAAGCCGCATTTATGATTGAATGGGCATTGGGGCAAGGCGAAGACTTAAAAGGCATGTGGCAACCCGCCGAGTTAGCCGCCCCTTTATATGTTCGAGACCGTGTGGCGCTCACCATTAAAGAGCGCGAAGAAGGACAGCGTTTGTAATGCTTGAGATTGTTAACGCCAAAAAAGAGGATCTTCCTGTCGTTGCCGCCATTGATAAAGCGGCTTTTGAGTTTGCTTGGACGTTAGGTGAATTCGAAGGGTCCTTCAATGCCGGTCATCGTTTTTTGGTCTTAAAAGAAAACGAAGACATTTGTGCCTTCGTTGTTTTTATGCAGGTTTTTGAGCAAGCTGAGATTTTAACGATTGCCGTTAAGCCCGAATGTCAACGCAAAGGCTTTGGTCGAATGCTCATTGAAGCAATGCACGCTGAACTTTTGCAAAAGGGCGCTGAAAACGTCTTTTTGGAAGTTCGAGTGAGTAACCTTGCCGCACAAGCGCTTTATGGCAAAATGGGATACCACGAAATTTCCCGCCGAAAAGGGTACTATCCGACTAAGGACGGTCGTGAAGATGCGATCGTCATGCAATGTGAACTTTTAAGTAAAGACATTTAAACGATGGATACGCAACAAGCACGTATATGGATGGCCATGGACATTGGTCCGCTTTGGATCGGTCGCGATGACGAAGACCCGTTGTCACCTGCTGCCATTATGCGTGATGCGCCAGCTGAACATAAAGTGGACGTTCAACCGCAGGTTCCGCCACAATCCGTGTTGCGTCCTCAAACTCCTGATCAAACACCTGTTCAACAAAGCACCGGTTGGGGCATGCCTCAACAACCGACGCCCGAAGTGCAAAAACCGGTGGCCCCTGCAACGATTGCCTCAGCTCAGGCTAAAGAACCGGCAAAACCCATTCATCGTTTGGATAGCCCCGGAACGGGCAAGATTGAGTCTCATCAATTAACGCCCATTCGACCGCCCAAGGATCAACCGGGCGAAGTGACGCAAAAGCCGGTTTCAAACGCTGATATTGCCCAAGCCGATTGGACGCAATTGCGTGACTATGTGAGTCAATGTCAAGCCTGTCAAGCAATGTGTAAGACACGTCTTTCGACCGTTTTCGGTACGATGGAGCCCACCGCACAGATGGTCATTGTCGGCGAAGCGCCGGGCAGAGATGAAGATATTCAAGGCAAGCCCTTTGTCGGTAAGAGTGGCGAACTCTTAGAAAACATTTTGATGGCTTTAGGACTTCAACGCGGCAAAGACGTGGCGATCATTAATGTGCTTAAGTGCCGACCGCCCAACAATCGCGATCCGCATCCCGAAGAGATTGCGATGTGTCGCCCGTATCTCGAGCGTCAGTTGTCGCTTTTGAGCCCCAAGGTGGTGATTTTGTCAGGACGCATCGCTGCTCATGCTTTATTGGGGACGGAAGCCAGTATGAAGCAGTTGCGTCAAACGCCGCATACGTTAACAATTAACGGGGTGGAGACGCCGGTGATTGTGACCTATCATCCGTCTTATTTGTTGAGGTCGCCTTCTGATAAGTTAGAAGCTTGGCGCGACTTTATGGCCGCTAAGCATCGTCTGTTGGGAATTTAAAAAAATATTAAAAAGGGCTCTCGAATTTGAGAGCCCTTTGACTGAGTCAGATCACAATTAGTGGCGCTTTCCTTCGCCAATCAAGTGAGTCGAGTCGTACTCACGTTGGTTCTTGCGGTGCTTTAAGATCACCAACAACATCGAAACCATCACGAAACTGCCGAAGATCAACATCGTGGTCGGCACGCTCAAATTCATCGTGATTAATAAAGAGTAGATGCCGAGCATTACGAGAATGGAAAGATTTTCGTTAAAGTTTTGAACGGCAATCGATTTACCGGCACTCATCAACACATAACCGCGGTGCTGCAAAAGGGCATTCATCGGAACCACAAAGAAACCGGCGCAGATACCAACAACCACCATGATGGCACCGGCGACCCACATGGCCCACGTGACCATGAAGCCAGCGATTTCGATGCCGCCAGCGGGCATCATCGATTGTTCAAAGTAGGCTGCGCCCGTAACCAACACACCCATCAAAATCCCCATCGGTAAGACCTTTAAGGAGTCCTTTAAGGAAACGAGTTGTGCTGCCAAAACAGCACCGATGGCGATACCGACTGAGACCACAGCTTGGAGGATAGCGCCTTGAGACAAGTCCATGCCCAAAGCGTATTCAGCCCACTTCAAAACCAAGAATTGAAGTACGGCTCCGGCACCCCAGAAAAGCGTTGTCACGGATAGGGAGATTTGGCCCAAGCGATCCGTCCACAAAATGGAGCAACTCTTATAAAACGTCTTTAACGTTTGGATGGGGTGGAAGTCTGCCTTCGGATAGCGAGCGCCCGTATCCGGAATCAAAAGGTTTACGGCAGCTGCCCCCATGTATACCAAAACGATAAAGGCAATGGCCGCTTGAGCAGGCGTTGCAATGCCTAATGCTTCAAAGGGGAAACCGCTTGCAAGAATCGTGGCGGCAACGGCGTCATTAATTAAGACGCCACCCAAAACAACACCCAAAATAATGGAAGCGACCGTTAAACCTTCAATCCAGCTATTGGCTAAAACGAGTTTAACGGGAGGCAAGAGTTCGGTGAGAATGCCGTATTTAGCAGGGGAGTATGCGGCAGCACCGATACCGACGACTGCGTAGGCCAATAACGGGTGCGAGCCAAAGAGCATGAGTAAACAACCGCCCACCTTGAGCATGTTCGTATAAAACATCACACGGCCCTTGGGCATGGAGTCAGCGAAAAGTCCAACGTAAGCGGCCAAACAGATGTAGCTCAAAACGAAGAAAAGCTTTAAAAGCGGCGTCATCCAATCAGGAGCGTTTTGCTGAGTCAACAAAGCAATTGCAGCGATAAGAAGCGCGTTATCTGCCAAACTGGACAAAAATTGCGCTCCCATAATGGAGTAAAAACCACGTTTCATTTTGAACTCTAAAAAGGTTAACCTTCAAATTCTAACAAAATTCATCGAATGACCGATTCTAGGACGAAATATTTGCCGTTGTGGTCCATGAGCAGATTTTTTGCAAAAGTGCAGAAATTTTTCTCAATGTCGAGATTTGTTGCAACTCATCTCCCCCAACGCGATCTCAGAGGGTTAAAATTAAAAATCTTTGTTTTGTGTAAGTGAAACCTGTCATATCTCTGGTTTCATGGGGGAGTATTTCTACTATGCCACGTCCTATATGCGCCACTGTTCATATGGGTTCATTGCGTCATAATTTAGAACGCATGCGCCATGCTGCACAAGGTCGTACGCTTTGGGCTGTTGTTAAAGCCAATGCATACGGCCACGGTTTGTTGCGTGCGGCGCGAGCGTTTGCCGATGCGGACGGTTTGGCCATGATTGACTTGTGTGATGCGCAAGCCGTGCGAGAAGCGGGTTGGACCAAACGTATTTTGTTGTTAGAAGGTTTTTTTGATGAAACCGATCTTCCGCTTTTAGAAAAGTACGACATTGAAACATTGGTGCATAACCGTCATATGATTGAGCTTTTGAAGGCTCATGCACCTTATAAGTCCATGAAGGTTCACATTAAGCTTAATTCCGGGATGAACCGTTTAGGCTTTTTGCCCGTTGAAGAACGCATGGTCCAAGATGAGTTGATGTCCATTCCGGGCGTTGAAGTCATGGGGATTGTGACGCACTTTGCCAATGCCGAACCCAGCTACTTATCTGAAAATCCGTCTTCGGTTGCCAAGCAATTGGCTCGCATGGGACGTTTGGCTCAAGTTGAAGAAAACCTCTGTATGGCAAACTCCGCCGCTCTTTTATTTAGAAGTGAAGTCGGGGGTGAAGCCGTGCGTGCGGGTGTAGCCCTTTATGGCGCAAGTCCCGACAGCAAAATTTCCTCTAAAGAATTAGATATCCGTCCGGCCATGACGTTGTCTGCCAAGATTTTGGCCATTCAAGACGTACCCAAAGGTGAGGCCATTGGTTATGGGTCTCGCTTTATCACCCAACGTCCTTCTCGCATTGCCGTGGTGGCCTGCGGTTACGCTGACGGCTATCCGCGTGCAACGCCTGATGGGGCGCCCACCTATGTCGAAGGTAAAATCGCTCCGATCGTCGGTGCCGTTTCCATGGATATGCTCACCATTGATGTGACCGATGTCCCGGAAGCCAAACTGGGTAGCAATGTTGAGCTTTGGGGCAAGAATATCTCGATTAATGAGATTGCGACCTATTGTCACACCATTGGCTACGAATTAATGTGCGCCTTAGCTTTACGCGTGCCCGTGGTTGAGGACGAAAATTAATGGCCACTTCCAAGAAACGCAAAGTTGAATACGTTTGTTCCGAATGTGGTGGAACGACAATCAAGTGGGCGGGTAAGTGTCCGCATTGCGGTCAATGGAATACGCTCAAAGAGTTTGTCGTTGAAACGGGTGTCGCAGCGCGTTTTGGTGACGCTCGCTCCCGTACCTCTATTATTAAAGCCAGCAAAGTCTTAAATCTCGATGACGTTCAAGCCGAAGAAGTGCCTCGCATTGTGACGGGCTTTTCTGAGTTTGACCGTGTGATGGGCGGTGGCTTAGTGCCCGGTGCCGTCTCTTTAATAGGTGGCGATCCCGGCATCGGTAAGTCAACGCTCTTACTCCAGGTTATGCATCGCTTGGTGCACGAGGGTGTTCGCGCTTTGTACGTCAGTGGCGAAGAAAGCCCTGGTCAAATTGCTTTGCGCGCCAAGCGCTTGGGGTTGGAGCCCCAAGGCATGCGTTTGATGAGTGAAATCCAATTAGAAAACATTGAAGCGACGCTTTTAGCCGAAAAGCCTCAATTTGTGGTGATTGACTCGATTCAAACGCTTTTTTCCGATCAATTGGAATCCGCCCCGGGTTCGGTGACTCAAGTTCGAGAGTGTTCTGCTCGTTTGACGCGAATCGCCAAAAATGAAGGTATCACTTTAATTTTTGTGGGCCACGTAACGAAGGACGGCAATTTGGCCGGTCCCCGTGTCTTAGAACATATCGTTGATACCGTTTTGTATTTTGAAGGCGAAACACATTCCAACTTCCGATTAATCCGAGCTTTTAAAAATCGCTTCGGTGCCGTGAACGAATTGGGTGTTTTTGCCATGACCGATCGAGGATTGCGAGGTGTTGCCAACCCCTCGGCCATTTTCTTATCCGAACACAAAGGCAACGTGCCCGGTTCCATTGTGATGGTGACCCAAGAGGGGACGCGTCCGCTTTTGGTGGAAGTGCAAGCCTTGGTGGATTCTACGCATTTGCCCAGCCCCAGACGTTTATCCGTGGGCTTGGATCAACAACGCCTTGCCATGCTTTTGGCCGTCTTGCACCGTCATGCGGGTTTGGCTTGCTTTGATCAGGACGTTTTTGTCAATGCCGTGGGCGGGGTTAAAATTACAGAACCTGCAGCAGACTTAGCTGTGTTGTTGGCCATTTATTCGTCCATGCGCAATCGAGCTTTACCTGAAGGCTTGGTTGTTTTTGGCGAAGTCGGTTTGTCGGGCGAAATTCGTCCCGCACCGCGAGGCCAGGAAAGATTAAAAGAAGCGGCAAAATTGGGTTTCGGTCGAGCCATTATCCCGAAAGCCAATGCCCCCAAGTCACCCATCGAAGGGTTAGAGATTGTAGCGGTGGATCGCTTAAGCGATGCATTAGAAGCCGTTTCGCACTAGTTTTTTAACAAGAGGAAGTGATTGATATGAAGATTACGAAGATTCTTGCCCCTAAGGCAGCACCGGCCAAGACCATTTTGGATCGTGCCGATCATATTGCTTTGACGAGCGCTCAACGTCAAGATTTGCCCAAGCAATTTGTCGTGGGTGAAAAGACGTTGGAAGTGGCCATTGAAGAAATGCGTCCGTTAAATGTCGGTGACGTTCTTTTGGACGAAGCCGGTCATTTCTATGTGGTTGCCCCTCAAGAAGAACCGGTTTTCATCATCAAGGGTGATGAAGAAGTCGTGGCTGAAGCCGTTGTGGCTTTGTTAAACCGCGGTATTGAAGTTGCTCAATGTGAAAATGGCTTTGCTGTGTTGCAAGACGCAACGTTGGCACGTTTACTTTCTGCCGTCGGCTTAGAGTTTGAAGAAGGCGTGTTGGCTTTTGACCCGATCCGTATTCCTGAAGAGGAAGAAGGTTGTGGTTGCGGCTGCGGTGGCCATCATCATGAACACGGTGAAGGTTGCGGTTGTGGCGGCCATCATCACCATGATCATGGCGAAGG
>DBFZTP010000013.1:0-2841 GCA_048520025.1 Candidatus Aphodousia sp. | reverse complement strand
ATCTTTATTTATGCCTCATTATATTGAGTGTTTAAACCAACTTAAAGTAGATTTTATAGCAATTTTAAACGCTTGACTTTAAAAGATTGATCCTCTTGACAGATACTCATTTAATCATCATAATAATGAGTATTATATTGTTATTATTCTCATTTTAGTGAGTGTTATATGCGTCCATCCATCGCGGTCGAAACCTCTTTACAGGCTCTTGGAGCGAATTTAAAAATCGCTCGACTTCGTCGTCGCTTGCCACAAACGCAGGTAGCAGAACGTGCAGGAATCTCCCTCAACACCCTAGCAAAGATTGAGTCCGGTGACCCCGGTGTATCGATCGGAAACGTGGCTGCCGTTATGCAAGCCATCGGTTTGGGTACTCCCCTCACCGACATCGCCTCTCCAAGCGCTGATACATCGGGTTTGCGCCTTGAAAACGAGCGTTTGCCCAAGCGTGCACGCTCCACGCGTAAGGTGATTTAATGTCAGAGCCTAAACAATTTAATGTTTACTTTAAATCTCGCTCCAATCCACTGCCAGTTGGGACATTGAGCGTTTCCGATATCGCGGCGGCCAGACCGATTTGCTACTTTGTCTACGATCAGGCCTGGCTTGATTCAGGCTTTGCTTTAGGTCGGGACCTGCCTCTTATCCCCAAGGTCTTTGAAACCAGCCCCAGAAACCCGCTTTTTGGCTTCATGCAGGACATAACGCCCGGTATCGGGGCTCGAAAACTTCATAAGTTTGTGAGTAAAAAAGACTTTACAAACATAGAGTTACTTGTCCATTCTCAAGAAGTACTTCGACCCGGCGCCTTAGGCATCTATGAATCAGTTCAACCTGCACTTCAAGCAAAGCAAATGGGGCCAGTTGCTATGGATTTGGAGCGTTTGATGATGGGTCACATCAATATTTCGAACATAGATAATCTCTATAACGCTCTTTCCGCTCTTCCCGGTGAACGATTTAAGCTTGGATTTATAGCGAGTAAAAATAGAAATGTAATTTCTAAATTTACACTCCCCGATCCTGATCGTAATTTAGTGCATTGGGAAGCGGTGGGATTGAGTTTGGCTAAGCGCATCGGTCTTAAAACGGTCTCAGCTGAGCTGACTTCTTATCGAGGGATGGATGCTTTAATGAGTACGCGTTTTGATCGAGACGACGAGGGCCACCCTTTAGCCTTTGCTTCTGCTCAAGCTTTATTAGGTGCTGCGCCCGATAGTTTCCACTCTTATTTAGAAGTCGCTGACATTTTGAACGAAGATGGCTCTGCGCCGACTCAAGACTTAGAAGAGCTTTGGAAACGGATGGTCTTTAATATGGCGGTGGGCAACGTTAACGATCGATTGGACAATATTGGCTTTATCCGCGAGGACAATGGTTGGCGATTGGCACCGATTTACTCTGTCTCACCCACGCCGACGCCTTTAAATCGACGTCATCACGCCACAGGGGTTACGCACGACTGTGATGCCCCGGACTTAGTTAAAGCGGTTGAGGTTGCACGTTATTTCGGTCTCAAGCCCCGTAAAGCGCAGGAACTTGCTCATGAAATCACGGCCTTTTGTGCTCAGAATTGGGAAAAAGTGGCCTCTGATCTTCAGTGTGACCCGATTGAAATAGACACAATGAGCACGGCTTTTGCGAAGTTACAACGTTAATTTTCAAAAAAGTACTGATTTTCTAGTACTTTTTTATAACATTTTTTAATGCTGGATTTTTCTTTTATCGAAATAATCCTATACTTAAAAGATTGATAAACCCAACTTAGGTACTTGAAATGTTAAATAACACTCCCTTAGTGCGTATTGTGGATGACGACGAAGGCATCCGTAACTCCATGGCTTTCTTGCTCGAGGGCGAAGGCTGGGAAGTGAAGACCTATCGCGACGGTTCCCAATTCTTAGCCAACGGCGATTTCGTGCGTCCCGGTTGCATCATCATGGACGTGCGTATGCCGAACATGAGCGGTTTGGGTTTACAAACGCATTTGAATGAAATGGGCGTCGATCTCCCCGTCATCTTCTTGTCCGGTCACGGCGATATCGATATGGCCGTGCATACGATGAAGGCCGGTGCCGTAGAATTCTTGCAAAAGCCTGTTCGTGAAGAACGACTTTTTAAGGTGGTCAACGACGTCATTACCGAATACATGAACCGTCAAGAGCGTATGGCCGACGTCTTGGACTTCAAAAATAAACTCAAGAACTTGACGACACGCGAACGTGAAGTCGTTAACCTTATCAGTCTTGGTAAGAGTAACAAAGAAGTGGCCGATGAATTGGGCATTTCTGAAAAGACGGCTCAGGTTCACCGAGGTGCAGCCTACCGTAAGCTCGGCATCCATAATGCCACGGAAATCGCACGCTTTTTGATGCGCGCCAAAGAAGATCCGCAACTTAATCAGAAATAATTAAGTTCTACGAACTTCAAAGTGCTCCGAAAAGCGATTTTCGGAGCATTTTTGATTTCAAGCAAACGCCGATGAAAAAAAATACCCACCGTGAGTGAACACGGTGGGCCAAAGAAATTGGAGTGATGAAATCTTTCATCCTCCTGACCAAGTCAAGCTCCCTAAATCTCAACTTGGCCAACCAAACGACAATGATACTTACGTATCCCCCTCTAGCCGCTTGGCCTGAATTGAGCATTCTTGCGAACACTCAAGAAGCGAGGCGATTACAATACAATCCCCCGTTTCACAGCGTATTTTCAACTAAAATGAGAGTTTTTGGTAGAGGGCAATTTCTTAAGGGTTTCTACCAATTTTTCAGACAAATAGAGACAACTCTTTGATTTTAAAGAGTGAATTTACAATTCTTTCTTCAAAGATTTAAATTTAGG
>DBFZTP010000012.1:0-17375 GCA_048520025.1 Candidatus Aphodousia sp. | reverse complement strand
TACCCTTGGGACCGACTACAGCCCCAGGATGAGATGAGCCGACATCGAGGTGCCAAACACCGCCGTCGATATGAACTCTTGGGCGGTATCAGCCTGTTATCCCCAGAGTACCTTTTATCCGTTGAGCGATGGCCCTTCCATACAGAGCCACCGGATCACTATGACCTGCTTTCGCATCTGCTCGACTTGTAGGTCTCGCAGTCAAGCACGCTTTTGCCATTGCACTATCAGCACGATTTCCGACCGTACCTAGCGTACCTTCGCACTCCTCCGTTACCCTTTAGGAGGAGACCGCCCCAGTCAAACTGCCTACCATACACGGTCCCTAGCCCAGGTCATGGGCCGAGGTTAGAACCGCAAACAAATCAGGGTGGTATTTCAAGGTCGACTCCACTCAAACTGGCGTTCGAGTTTCACAGTCTCCCACCTATCCTACACAAATCGGTTCACAGTCCAATGTAAAGCTACAGTAAAGGTTCATGGGGTCTTTCCGTCTAGCCGCGGGGAGATTGCATCATCACAAACATTTCAACTTCACTGAGTCTCGGGAGGAGACAGTGTGGCCATCATTATGCCATTCGTGCAGGTCGGAACTTACCCGACAAGGAATTTCGCTACCTTAGGACCGTTATAGTTACGGCCGCCGTTTACTGGGACTTCGATCAGGAGCTTGCACCCCATCAATTAATCTTCCAGCACCGGGCAGGCATCACACCCTATACGTCGACTTTCATCTTTGCAGAGTGCTATGTTTTTAGTAAACAGTTGCAGCCACCTATTCTCTGAGACCCCTTCATGCTTCGGATGTTTCTTCCGTCACACTACAAGGGCACACCTTCTTCCGAAGTTACGGTGTCAATTTGCCGAGTTCCTTCTCCCGAGTTCTCTCAAGCGCCTTAGTATATTCAACTCGCCCACCAGTGTCGGTTTACGGTACGGTCTTGTTAAGCTACCACTTAGAGGCTTTTCCTGGGAGCACTTCCAATGACTTCTTCTCACTTGGAGAATCGATGCTTTGACTTGGAGATTTGTCGACGGATTTGCCTATCGACCTCCTACTCTCGCAAACCGGGACTTCCAACACCCGGATCATCTTTCATACTCCGTCCCCCCATCGCATACTTAACAATGGTGCAGGAATATTAACCTGCTTCCCATCGACTACGCTTCTCAGCCTGGCCTTAGGGGCCGACTCACCCTGCTCCGATGAACGTAGAGCAGGAAACCTTGGGCTTACGGCGAGCGGGCTTTTCACCCGCTTTAACGTTACTCATGTCAGCATTCGCACTTCTGATACCTCCAGCATGCTTCTCAACACACCTTCGCAGGCTTACAGAACGCTCCCCTACCACTCGTACTTTTGTACGAATCCGCGGCTTCGGTTATTTGCTTAGCCCCGTTACATCTTCCGCGCAGAAAGACTCGATCAGTGAGCTATTACGCTTTCTTTGAAGGATGGCTGCTTCTAAGCCAACTTCCTGACTGTCTTAGCCTTTCCACCTCGTTTTCCACTTAGCAAATATTAGGGACCTTAGCCGGCGGTCTGGGTTGTTTCCCTTTTGAGTCCGGACGTTAGCACCCGGTGCTCTGTCTCCCGCGCTCACACTTCCAAGTATTCGGAGTTTGCCATGGTTTGGTAAGACGCCATGTCCCCCTAGCCATAACAGTGCTCTACCCCCTGGAGTGATACGCGAGGCACTACCTCAATAGTTTTCGGGGAGAACCAGCTATCTCCGGATTTGTTTAGCCTTTCACCCCTATCCACAACTCATCCGCTAATTTTGCAACACTAGTCGGTTCGGTCCTCCATTGTGTGTTACCACAACTTCAACCTGGTCATGGATAGATCATCCGGTTTCGGGTCTACGCCTAGCAACTGAACGCTCTGTTCGAACTCGCTTTCGCTACGCCTCCCCTACTCGGTTAAGCTCGCTACTAAACGTAAGTCGCTGACCCATTATGCAAAAGGTACGCAGTCACCCCTCAACGAGGCTCCTACTGTTTGTATGTATGCGGTTTCAGAATCTATTTCACTCCCCTCCCGGGGTTCTTTTCGCCTTTCCCTCACGGTACTGGTGCACTATCGGTCGATTACGAGTATTTAGCCTTGGAGGATGGTCCCCCCATCTTCAAACAGGATGTCACGTGTCCCGCTCTACTTCTCATGATCTTAGTACCTTAATAAAGATGTCGTATACGGGGCTATCACCCTCTATAGCAGCACTTTCCAGAGCTTTCTACTGTCTTTACTAATATCAATCATTAGGCTGGTGCGCATTCGCTCGCCGCTACTAGCGCAATCTCGGTTGATTTCTTTTCCTGAAGCTACTTAGATGTTTCAGTTCACTTCGTTCGCCTCCTTGACCTATGTATTCAGTCAAGGATACCTTTGCAGGTGAGTTTCCTCATTCGGAGACCCGAGGATCAAAGTTCGTTGTCAACTCCCCTCGGATTATCGCAGACTGCCACGTCCTTCATCGCCTGTAATCGCCAAGGCATCCACCACATACACTTAGTCACTTGATCCTATAACCCTACCGCCTATTGCCCGGTAAGATCACAAGTAACCTATAACGTTGTACGCTGTTTCTCAAATTACTTTGGTTCTTAAGAACTCATTTTTGAGTTTGAATGCAATCACAACCCGTTTCCAATCGATCCACATCAAAGTCTCATCAACCTCAATGCTTCATCTCGATCGAAACGCTTCATTCACCAAATTTTTAAAGAACAATTGACCTTTTGAAGTCGAGTTCGTTATCGTAACAAACCCATCTCATTTTGTCAATTAAAAACGCTCTTTTTCAAGAACGTTCTTAAGTCACAAAATCGAGTGGTGGAGCTGAACGGAATCGAACCGATGACATCCTGCTTGCAAAGCAGGCGCTCTACCAACTGAGCTACAGCCCCGATGCAGTTCACTGGTGGGTCAGGAAGGATTCGAACCTTCGACCCCCGCCTTATCAAGACGGTGCTCTAACCGACTGAGCTACTGACCCAGCAAACAACTTCACAATAAACCGATAAGTGTGAGTATCAAGGATTGGATAACTCATCTCTAGAAAGGAGGTGATCCAGCCGCACCTTCCGGTACTGCTACCTTGTTACGACTTCACCCCAGTCATGAAACCCACCGTGGTCGCCGCCCTCCCTTGCGGGTTAGGCAAACGCCTTCTGGTGAACCCCACTCCCATGGTGTGACGGGCGGTGTGTACAAGACCCGGGAACGTATTCACCGCGGCATTCTGATCCGCGATTACTAGCGATTCCGACTTCATGCAGTCGAGTTGCAGACTGCAATCCGGACTACGATCGGCTTTCTGGGATTGGCTTCACCTCGCGGCTTCGCTACCCTCTGTTTCCGACCATTGTATGACGTGTGAGGCCCTAGCCATAAGGGCCATGAGGACTTGACGTCATCCCCACCTTCCTCCGGTTTGTCACCGGCAGTTTCACTAGAGTGCTCTTGCGTAGCAACTAGTGACAAGGGTTGCGCTCGTTGCGGGACTTAACCCAACATCTCACGACACGAGCTGACGACAGCCATGCAGCACCTGTGTCCAAATTCCCTTGCGGGCACTCCCAACTTTCATCAGGATTCTTGGCATGTCAAGGCTAGGTAAGGTTTTTCGCGTTGCATCGAATTAATCCACATCATCCACCGCTTGTGCGGGTCCCCGTCAATTCCTTTGAGTTTTAATCTTGCGACCGTACTCCCCAGGCGGTCTACTTCTCGCGTTAGCTGTGTTACTAAACCATACGGTCCAACAACTAGTAGACATCGTTTAGGGCGTGGACTACCAGGGTATCTAATCCTGTTTGCTCCCCACGCTTTCGTGCATGAGCGTCAGTATTATCCCAGGAGGCTGCCTTCGCCATCGGTGTTCTTCCAAATATCTACGCATTTCACTGCTACACTTGGAA
This sequence comes from Candidatus Aphodousia sp., assembly GCA_048520025.1. Classification (GTDB taxonomy): domain Bacteria; phylum Pseudomonadota; class Gammaproteobacteria; order Burkholderiales; family Burkholderiaceae_F; genus Aphodousia. The sequence goes on along the minus strand of DBFZTP010000012.1, from coordinate 13,451 downwards.
TTCCACCTCCCTCTGACATACTCTAGCCTGACAGTCACAAGTGCTATTCCCAAGTTGAGCTCGGGGATTTCACACCTGTCTTATCAAGCCGCCTGCGCACGCTTTACGCCCAGTAATTCCGATTAACGCTTGCACCCTACGTATTACCGCGGCTGCTGGCACGTAGTTAGCCGGTGCTTATTCTTTAGGTACCGTCATTAGTAAATGGTATTAGCATCCACCGTTTCGTTCCTAACAAAAGCAGTTTACAACCCGAAGGCCTTCATCCTGCACGCGGCATGGCTGGATCAGGGTTGCCCCCATTGTCCAAAATTCCCCACTGCTGCCTCCCGTAGGAGTTTGGGCCGTGTCTCAGTCCCAATGTGGCTGGTCGTCCTCTCAGACCAGCTACTGATCGTCGCCTTGGTAGGCCTTTACCCCACCAACTAGCTAATCAGTCATCGGCCGCTCCAACTGCGCGAGGTCCTAAGATCCCCCGCTTTCACCCTCAGGTATTATGCGGTATTAGCTACTCTTTCGAGTAGTTATCCCCCACAAAAGGACACGTTCCGATGTATTACTCACCCGTTCGCCACTCGCCACCCGGGAGCAAGCTCCCTGTGCTGCCGTTCGACTTGCATGTGTAAAGCATGCCGCCAGCGTTCAATCTGAGCCAGGATCAAACTCTTTAGTTTAATCTCTGTTTGGATGATCTCTCATCCGTCGCACTCATTCAGAATTTAAAGAGAAATGTTATTTCGTCTTTTCATTCAAACTTGAGCACCTAGTTTTTTAAAGTTTTCTAGAAAGACTCGAAAGTCTCTCTTGGTTATCTTCAATCACCAGATACTCACGCTTATCGGTTCATTGATCAATTTTTAAAGAACAGCGCTCTTGCGAGCGACAAGATCGAGTATTTTAATGACCGATCTTGTTTTGTCAAGCGTTATTGAAAAATTATTTTCGTTTAACTTTTGACCCGATCTTCATCAAGGAGCCTATTTTCAGGCGCATTCGTGAAGACAGGAATGCGTATTTTAAGAAGAATTTTTCCTCTGTCAAATCCATTTTTCGATTTTTCTTGAAATTATTCGCTTCATCTTTGAATTTAAACAGAAATATTTTTTACATATTTTTTTTCTTCGCTTCAATTCATCCCCTTAAACACCAAAAGCGGAACTCTTTCGAATTCCGCTTTTGGGTTTAAGGTTAATGATTAATTAACGATTGAGGCGATTAAGTAGCTTACCGATGCCTTCTTCGAGTTTTGCACGACCCTTTTCTTTGACTTCGGCCGTTAAGTTGTCCTTAATCGCAGAAGCAAGATCAATACCATAAGCCGGTGCTGCCACCGTTCCGCCAATGGCAATCGGTACCGTCACGCGACGACCATCGACGCTTGTGGCTAACACTGCAGAGACCTTACCGATCATGGAGCTATCCAATAACCCGATATCGATTGCACCGTTAACTGCCGCAATAGCGCTTTGACCCGTTAAGTTCTTAACCGACAATCTGCCATTGTTCACGACTACTGTGGCGTTCATTGCACTAAACTGCGTTTGATCTTCAGGCGTCATGATGAGACCCGAGACCTTCTTATCACGCACAGCCTTCGCCACCTTTTCCAAAGAGATGCCCTTGAGCACGGCGTTATTGACTTTAACATCAAGCGTACCGTTAGCGGTCTTCTTAATGGCCGTTTCATCCAAACCTGTACCGTTTAACTTCGTATTCATTTGCACCGTACCTGTTAATTGATCCGGAAATTCCAAACCCTTTAACAGGCGTTGCACATTAATACGGTTGGCACTTTGCGTGAGCGACCAGTTTTGACCGGCATCCAACACCATATTGGCGTTAATCGTACCGTCACACAGCGAAGCCTTCATATTGTTGAGACTCAACACACTGTCTTGCAAACGAACCGTCGTGGCAATGCCCGTCACCGGAAGTTGTTTATAGCGCACTTCGCCCACTTTGATACCGATATTGGCATTGGCCATATCAAGCGCAGTTAAGCGCTCAACGGAATCGGCCAAAGCTTCAGAAATGGGCGAAAAGTCCACACGAGCCGTCTTCGTCGTTTCCTTCGGTAACCACTTATCCACCGTCAGTGACACAAGATCGACATTCCCGGTGATATTGGGCTTCTTAAAGCCCTTGACATTGGCATTAGCGGTCCAAGTTTTACCGTCAAACTTCCCATGCAAAGCTACAGAAGCCTTTTCCTCAGAGACAGAAGCGCTTAATTTACCGGCCAACGGAATTTGCGTTTTTATCCCGTTGATTGCCGTATCAATTGTGCCTGCGATATCGTTGCTCGCCGCGCTCATCGCCTTCACCGAACCCGTAAAGTTTCCGGTGATGTTTGCCGCAAGTGCATCACCTTGCTTGACTTGAGCATTGACCTTTGCCATTTGCCATGTGTTCATATTCTCAGTCTTAAATTGATCAGCCGAGACGACCACATTCATGGCATTGCCCATATTGGCTAAGAGGCTTAACTTATCAATAGCAACGTCACGCTTTAAGTACGCCACTTTCGTGGCTTGTAAACCAATTTCATTTTCCGTCTTATCTTGGTTAAATCGCACATTGGTCTTCATGTCACTTAACGTGACATCCAATGTATTGAGGTTATATTTGGCCGTTGTTTGAAGCGTCATGTTGCCGGTCAAACCTTGTGTTTTTTCAGCAAAGTTCGTACTGAACTTCACGGGTGTCGTTCCTTCTAGGCCGATTTCTCCCGTTTCAAGGTTCAATTGACTGACGGAATACACTTTTTGGTCTTGCAGGCCATAAACCGTTAATGCGCAGTCACGAATCGAGACGCTTGCCACCTTCAAATTCTTCACAAATGAAGAACTGTCTTCAGGCGCTGCTTCTTTGGGTTCTTCAGATTGGGATTTCTTTTGATCAACTTTTTGCGTAAAACGTTTGGCGTTCACAACGCCCTTTAAACCTTCGATGCTGACCGCATCAAATTGAATATCGCCTTTAATCAAGGGAAGCAGTGCTACACCAATGCTTGCCCCCGTGAGCGTAAATTGAGGTTCGGTCTTTCCTTCGTAAGACAGCGTTGTGGGAGGCAACACAATCTGCACCTTCGGGAAAAACTTGGTTTGAAGTTGGCCGTTAAACACCAACTCACGATTAAGACGTTTGGCCGTCTCCACCTTTAATTGCTGAGCAATCGTTTTACTGTCTAAAAAGTACACCGCAGCCGCCCAAATGCCACCCACGGCAACAACGGCAACCGATGTCACTCCGATAATGAGTTTACGCATAGCCATCCCCCAAAAATGTTCTACATATGTTTTCAGTGTAGTGCAATTAGGGAAAGTTAGAGCGAAAAAGTTGTTACGACTTCGCAATATGTGCAAAAGGCGCCCACGAAGGAGCGCCTCTTTGCCTTTGTCGAAGTATTTTGCGATTACGGGCGCAAAGACTTCACAGAACCCGTTTGCGTTTTACGCCATTGGGCAACAGCGTCCACACAATCGGGCACCAAAACCGGACCGTAGTAGATAAAGCCCGTGAACAATTGAACCAACTTAGCACCGGCTTGCATCTTTTCAACCGCATCGGCACCGGTCATCACACCGCCGCTTGCAATGATCGGCATCGTTTCTTGCAAGTGACGATACAACAAATCCACCACTTCGGTAGAGCGTTCACGCAAGGGCTTACCGGACAAGCCACCCGTTTCGTTGCAGTTGGGCAAACCTTGGATGGAGTCACGAGCAATCGTCGTGTTCGTAGCGATAATGCCATCAATACCGTAATTGACCAATTGATCAGAGATACGGAGGATGTCATCGTTTTCCAAATCCGGAGCAACCTTCAATGCGATCGGCACATACTTGCCATCGTTTTCATCGATCAAGCGCTTGCGTTCATCAGTGATGGCCTTCAAGAGCTTTTCCAACTCTTCGTCGGCTTGCAAGCTACGCAAATTCTTCGTGTTCGGGGAAGAAATGTTGATAGCGATGTAGTCCGTGTGGTTATAAATCTTGCGCATGCTGATCAAGTAGTCATCAACAGCGTTTTCAATCGGCGTCACGGCATTCTTACCGATGTTGATACCGAGGATACCGCCACGATTACGGAATGCCGCTGCGCTCTTTAAGTGAACGCCCAACACTTCATCCACACCGTGGTTATTAAAGCCCATGCGATTAATCACGCCTTCGGCAGGGATCACACGGAAAAGACGCGGCTTGGGATTACCCGGTTGAGCCTTAGGCGTAATCGTACCGATTTCAACGTGACCGAAACCCAAACCACCGAAAGCGCTGACGCGTTCGCCGTTCTTGTCCATACCGGCTGCCAAGCCCACCACATTGGGGAAACGCAAGCCCATCACTTCAATGGGATCTTCCACCGGATCGCGGGTGACGAGTTTTGTGACGCCAAGATTCACGGCCCAATCAAGGTTAGCCATAATGACATGGTGAGCCGTTTCAGGATCCATTGCGAATAAGCAACGACGAGCGATAGAGTAGAGCATAGACATGATTTTTCGTCTCTTTTTTCTTTAATCAGTAAATAGGTCAGAGTTGACCTTAACTTGAGTATTTTATCAAAGCCTTTGTTACTTTGAGAGTTTGTACGTATGAAGTTCAAATTTTCCTGCGTGAAAATCGTCAAAATAATGACGTAGCGTCGTCTTGACGGTTGTAAAACTCAACATATCCCAAGGGATTTCCTCTTCAGAGAAAAGCCGTTGCTCTAGCGTTTCTTCGCCCGGCTCGCCATTAATGTCTTGAAGTTCTGCTCTAAAGAAAAAATGCACTTGATTGGCATCGGGCACATCAATAATGGTCAGAAGGTCACCTACTTTAACTTCTTCACCCGTTTCTTCCAATGTTTCGCGGGCGGCCCCTTCTTTTAGCGTTTCATAGCCTTCCATAAAACCCGCAGGCAACGTCCAAAAGCCTTTTCTCGGCTCAATAGCCCGACGGCACAACAACACCTTCCCATCCAAAATCGGCACGGTTCCCACAATGGGCAAGGGATTGACATAACGAATAAAACCGCAGTGCTCGCACATCTGACGCAAGCGATTATCTGCTTGAGGACGTTTCGTCACAAGCTCTTGGCCACACATCGGACAATATCGGTAAAGCGGCGTTTCTAACATTGATGAATTCCTGACAGATTGGCTTTCTTCTAATTATCGGACAGTCCAAAAGAAATGTCTTTGGCAATTCGTACTAGCAAAGAAAAAAGTCGCAAGAAAACTTCCCTGCGACTTTTCCTCTTTTGCCTTATTTCGGATAGACCACCCAATTTTCATCTTTTTGACGAATGTAGTCCCGGTCCTTATAGGTCAATACGACCGATTGTGCGTTTTCACTCACAGGATTGGTTTCAGGCAAATCCTTCACGAGTTCTTCAAGCGTCACGGCACCGGTTTCGGCACTAAAGTAATTGCTCTCTAACGTCTTACCGATCAGAGTACTTAGCGCTAAATAACTGGTCGTGCCCACTACGTGAATTTGATCTTTAGGTAGGTCTTTTAAACCAAAGAATTTCACCAATACAGGCACTTCCGTTATGCGCATGCTGGGAATATCACGCAGGCGCGGCGCTTGAACACGATCGCCTCTGACAGCGGCTCCGTGCTCAGGAACCACGACAAACATCACTTTGCGACCACTGCGTTGCAACTCGTCGAAGAACTTATTGAGGTCATCCAACATAATTTGCGCGCGTGGTTTAAAAGCTTCCCAATGACTTTGGCGCGGTAAGCGATTGCCGTCATGCAAAGCAATTAAATTAAATAGCGTCACGCTGCGCTCTTTTTCTCTTCTCGTCTTTTTATGCCAATCGCGAAGTAGAGATAAGGTATCGGCAATGGGTTCATCATCAAAACCAACGTAACGCACGGGATATCGGCCCGTACTTTCTAAGGGCGCTGTTAAACCTGCCTTTTCACGCATCGTTTCAATGTAATTGTCGTATTTGCCGGCGTGATCCAAGAACATGTGTTGCTTGAACCCCAATTGATCCAAACGGTTCATGATTTCACATTCAGGTCGTCGCCCTTCATAAAGGCCGTCGTGCGATGGTTGACCGCAGGCTGCATTTAAGAGTCTCAAGGTCGCAGGTCCCGAATAAGAGGTTGCCGAATTAAAGTGATCAAAACGAATATTAAAGCGCGACAGTACCGGATGATTTTGAAGCTCAGCAGCTTCCAAATCATCATTGGACAACGAGCAAACGTTCATGATCACAATATCAAAGGGCGTGTCTTTGGCGTTGAGCCCTGCGGGCAACACCGCCACTCGCTCTTTTTCGTAATCCAAAAAAGCGCTGTACCACTTTGCAATGGTTTCGCTTGTGGCAGGAATGTTTTTACCCACTGCGGTTTCTGCGGTTGCTGCAGGCGTTGCCGTTGTCGTTTGTGCTACCTGAGGCAAGGGACTTTCTTCAACTGCCGGCGCCATGAGGCTTTGCCACCAGGGTGTTGCTGCCAAAACCACGAAATACCCTAGCGTGAGAACCGAAAGACGAACAAAGTGGCGAGCGATGGCGTAGACAATCACCAATGCAACTAACCAACCGACCATGCTCCAATTGATAAAGTCCATGGCGAGTTCCGCCATGTAACTGACGGAAAATCCTGCAATGTTATCGGCATTACTCATAATGCTTGCAGGGCCCGGCAACCAACTTTCCGAGTAAAGAAGAACGACCGCTGCCATGACGGTTAAGAAGGTCTTTGCATAGCGAAGTGCCTTTGATGGCATCGGCAACAAAAGCACCAACAACAATAGGGCATTACCCAGAACATTTAAATTCAAGTAACCCAAATAAACGAGGGCAAACTTGAAAATAAAGTAAACATTCCAAAAGCCCAGTCCTTCAATCCACTTGGGAGTCTCTTTTGTCGTCATACACTCCCCTTCTTACCTTTGAGTAGCGGCCTTTTGACCAGGAAAATAAAGGTTGCCCTTTTCATCAAAGGCAAAGACTTTTTCTTTAAAGCCCAAACCATAAAGCGTCAGTACGTTACTGTAATAGCTGTCCTTGGTTAAGGGCGTTGAAAGCAGCACGTTACGAATAAAGGTAGAAATGCGTTCGTTATCCATCATCGGCAAAAGGCATGCGCCAAAACCCACAGGGCCCGGGCGGTTCACTTTTAATGTATTCACATCCACTTTCTCTGGCGGCATATTCAACTCTTCAGTGAGTTTCACCATCGGTGCGAAATGCGTCTTTAACTGTCGATACGCCGGATCTCTCGGGCTCATCATGCCAAGCCACAAATACACTCGAATGGCGTTATAGCTGCCGATTGTATTATCAACGTCCGTCAATTCCATCAGGTCGCCTTCTTTTGTGAAGTTGCACCAATCAGGTGCAATACCCGATGGAGCCGAGCGCAAAAGCACACGCAAAGAACCATCAAAGACGGCATTCCATTGGGGATCCTCTTGGGCAAAACGCTTGAGGATAAAAAGCGGATAGTAACTGGGGTTGAGTTTGACCTCATCGTCTTTTTCAAAACCAATGCGACCAGGTAAAAGCACTTTGCCAAGATTAGCGATATCTCTGACTTGAGTCTCTAAGAGCTTCAAAAGTGCTTGACCCTTTTTCGTGTAATCGTCTCTGCCCCAAAGGCGCCCAGCTTCTAACAAACAATACGCAATCCACATGTCAGAATCCACGGCATTGTTGCTATCTAAGATCGTCCAATTTTGCCCATCTTTACCCCAAAGCCAAGCAGGCAAATGTTGAGTCAAATCCCCTTGGGAAAGGTTATTTTCCGTCCACTTTAAAAGAGAATCGAATTGCTTTTGATCGTTAGCAACGAGAGCGAAAAAAAGCGCATAGGACTGACCCTCGGAGGTTGTGACAAGACGCGAGTCGCTATAGTCAATCACTCGACCTTTGACGACATTAGTTTCTTTAAAAGCATCCCACTGATCCCATGCAAGGGCTTGGGTTGAAAGAAGGCCAATCAACGTAAAGAGCAAAACGAAAAACTTACGCATACTGATTATCCTCTTCTACGAACCCATAAACGCATGAAGTAGAAAATACCGGCCCCAACCAAAGCGGCAACCACCAAGGTGCAAAGCACCAAAATCAAAGGATATTGCCCCACGGTATGCCAAAGTCGATAGTACCAAGGCATATCACCCAAATAGTGCGTTTCACCCACCTCAAAATTCACAAGGCGCTGAGCTTGAACAATGCTCACCGAACCCTTGGCATTATTGATTGAAGAAGGCGCTTTGAGTTTTTCGTTGAGTAAATAACTCCCCGCCTCACCTTCACTTAAAATGGCAACGACCGTGCGGTCAGAGTCAAAGGGCGAGCGCAAAGACACGATGGCACCGATTCCGCCTTCTGGGTTCACGAGGGTTTCTCCACGCTGAGTTTCAAGCGCCTTATCATCCATGGTCCCCGTTTGAAGAAGCTTTCCAACGGCTTGTTGCAAATCTTCTGCATCCTCATTTTTAAAGTCCACCAAAGCAACCGGCAATTCGCCAATCACTAAGATGTCTTTATCAGAAGCTTCTTTTGCATCAACCTTATCCGTCACCCTAAGTTTTGAGGCACCAACGCCCGTTGTAGCCCCCACACGACCCATGGCATTTAAGAAGGTCGTCATTTTCTCTGACGTTGCATTAGCATCCATCAAGACCAAAGTTTGCGACAAGTCGGCGTACTTCGTAAACGGGAAACCACTTTGCGTGTAAAGCGAAAGATTGGGCAATTTCGCATAGTGATAAAGGCCCTTTAACGTCATGGTTGAAGACGGATCAATTTCAACTTGTTGGGGCAACATCACCACGGACTTGCAGTTATCGGCCGAGCCTTCAGAAAACGTTCTCGTATAACCCACTTCGAAACTTAAATCGTTTTCAGAAGCTAAGGTCAGCGAGTCGGTTTTACTTGTTGCGAGTGCTCCGTAGAAATTCAAAAGTTTGACGTCATGATCGCCACGGCTTTCTTTTTCAGAGAGGTTGAAGGAATCCAACAAATAGTCATTAATACGAATGCGAAGCTGAGCCGTATCGCCCACTTCCGGTTTCGTATAACGGTATTTGAGCGCCATGTCGACAGAACCGTTACCGACCATGAATAAGTCAGGTGCCAGACGTGCTGTCAAATGAACAGGCGCTGGCGCAAACCCACGCGAGGTTAATTGACCGGGGTATTGCATCAAATCCTTGAAACTCACCGGTTCATCAAGCTTGATCCAATTGGGGGCGTCGTAAGCCTCACGATCCTCACTTTCTTTGAAGTCTTTGACCGTTAAACGGTCACCGATAAGAACTTGCTCACCCGAAGCCATCGCTTTGGCAAGCACCAAAAGGTCTTGCGTGTTGCGACCGGCTACCACCAACATCTTTGCGTAGCGGCTTTGAGGCGCATCCATCATGATGAGCTGTGGCTCATCGACCTTGGGTAAATCTTTCAAAAAGTCGGGACGAGAGTCATTGGTCACAAAAACCACGAAGTGACCTTCTGCGGGCACTTGGTTGTAATACACCGGATAGTCGACACCACGCCAACCGGCAGTACGACCGCCAAGGCTAGCTAAAATCCCGGCCGCCGTTTTTTCGCTATTGTCCGGTGCCTTGGCAAAGACAAAAGGAACAATGGAAGTCGCATTGGTCACGGTTTCGATAAAAGGTGCCGGAAGTTTACTTAGGTCACTCGTTAATCGAACCTTTTGCTTTATGAGGTTCAGTTGGCTCGAGGAGTCCACGTCAAGCCAAAGCGTTTCGCTTGCGGGCGACTCACAAAGCTGTTGATAGTGACCGATAAATTGGAATCGAATTTGGTTTTGCGCTTTTATTTCTTTGGGATCCAACGCGACTTCCATGCGCGTGAGTTTTCCTAACGACTCAGGCGCAATCGCAATCGTTTGTTGCAGTTGCCCATTTAAGAAAACATTTAACTGAGATCGTGTCGGAATTAAAGACGGAGAGGGCGTGAAATTGAGTTCAATTTTCGCTGCTGATACCAATTCATCCGTACGAACACCAAAGTCAAAATACTGCTCGTTTCGCATCCCACTCATACGAATAGAATCGGCTTGGCCACCCGGCACCATCTTGATTAATGGCGTGACGACCGTAAAAGACCCCATAAGGTCAGTGCGCCAAACAGGTGCCACCGTTGTAACGTCTTTTGTCGGAACTTGCGCAAAGGTCACATTGGCACTTAGAGCCAAAACACTGCTCGCAACTAAACTCAGCATGAATTGTTGGATTTTCACTTTTTCACCCATTCAAATTATTTCTCGAAAACCTCAGTCGTCGGAATCTTTGGCATAAAGCTCTTTATCCAAAGAAGTCCGCGACGGCAGTACTGCCAACGACCGGGTAAAAATTCAATCATGGAACGGTAGCCATAGAGAGCAATTTCAATAAGTTTGAAAAAGCCCGTTGACATCCGATCGTCAATTTTTTCTTTGGGGCTCGCCCACATCCCCTCGCGGGAAAATGTGCAACGGTTAAAGTCGCGCTCTTGATCAAACGTTTCAAACTGCATTGTGAGTTCAACAAAAACGCCCTCAACCTCTTTTACCGTTGCATTAAACGTATAGGTTTGGCCCTTATAGATAAACACCAAGTCCAAAGTGTCATCTTTGGCAAAAGCACAAACATCTGCACACTTAAAACGAACCTCATCTTGGGAGTATTCCGTCAAACTAACATTGATGGTCTCGCCTGCCGGATTTCGTACCGAGGCCTCAATTTTGCATTGAACACGGGGGAACTGATGGGTTTGCACCTCTTCAACGGCAACGGCCATCGTGGCCCCCAAAATCATCAAGTTATAAAGAATCCACCCCATGTTAATCACGAGGGTTAAGTACTCGGGATTGGAGTCAAAGAACGCTTTATATAAACCGATACCGAGACCCAGTAAATTCAAGGCCATCAAGACCAAGCACGGCTTACTCACCGACCAATCCAAATACTTTTCACCAATCGTGCCGCCCTTAGCCGTCACATTAAATTTGCCTTTGTGTGGCATAAAAAGAGCAACCGTCGTCGGCAAAAGGATGTACCAAGACAGCACGGTTTCATAAACACCGCCCATGAAGGGGTAGCGGTAGCCACGCTGCAAGATGAAATTCGTAAGGGCCGAATGCACCATGTGTGGCACCACGTAGGCAAAAATGGCAGCGGCCGTGGCGTAAATCACATAGATGTTGGCAAACATATAAGGCAGGGGCGCCACCAAGAAAATTAAGCGCGGTAGCCCATGCAAGAAGTGGAACATCGCATTAAAGAAACAAAGACGTTGCGCTAGCGTCAAGCCTTTGCCCAAAAACGGATTATCCAAGCGGAAAATTTGAATCATGCCACGGGCCCAACGAATGCGTTGTCCAATGTGAGCAGCTAATGTTTCGGTTGAAAGCCCTGAAGCCAACGGCACATCAATAAAAGCCGATGACCAACCAAGACGGTTGAGTTTCAAAGAAGTGTGTGCGTCTTCAGTCACCGTTTCAACGGCAATGCCTCCAATTTGCTCCAAGGCACGACGGCGCATCACGGCCGACGAACCACAAAACATCGTGGCATTCCACGTGTCGTTACCCTTTTGAATAAAGTCGTGGAAAAGTGCGTTTTCAATCGGCATCGCGCGGTCCAAATGCCAATTCTTTTCAAAAGGATCGGGAGAGTAGAAATGGTGAGGCGTTTGCACCAAAGCAATGTTGTCGTCTTTGACAAGCCATCCCATGGTTTTAACTAAAAAGTCGCTCGACGGTACATGGTCACAGTCAAAAATCGTAATAAAGTCACCTGACGTTATCGTCATGGCGTGATTGATATTGCCCGCCTTGGCATGATTGTGTTCGTCACGCTTGATGTAGCCCACGCCCACTTCATCGGCAAAAGCCTTAAAACTGTCGCGAGAACCGTCATCCAAGATATAGATATGGAGTTTATCTGCCGGCCACTGCATATTAAGTGTTGCAAAGACCGTGGGCTTAATCACTTCCAAGGGTTCGTTATAGGTCGGAATGAAGATATCGACGTGAGGCCAAAGGGTTTTGTCTTTGGGCATCGGATAGGGTTTTCGATCCAACACCCAACACACTTGAAAGTAACCCAAAAGCATCACCGTAAAGGCGTAGATTTCGGCAAGTAACAACAAAAGACTTAAAACGATACCGATGACAGAATCGGTATTGACCGTGGAAGTACAGCGCCACCAGAGGTAGCGGCCCGACACCACCATGGAAATCACAAATAAGAGCATGAGGGTCAGACGTGCTTTAATCTGCGTGAGCATTAAAGCCAACACCAACATGACGGATAAAAAGAGCACCTGCCCTTGAATGTTAAAAGGCTGCGTAATGCAAAGAACGGCCAAAAAGACGACCAGTGCACCCAAAATCCATAAAAGGGCCAACTTCACAACACGGGGAATGGCGCTACCGTGCTTATCAATGCTCTCCAATCCCCTTTGGTTACCTTCAAGCAAAATGGCACCGTAGTGACCAATGAAATAACTGATTCGTCTAAAAAAGAGGGCCACTCGCAGGTGCGCACGTTGAAAGCGCTTTACTAACGCTTTAGACGTTTTAGGAAATTTAGCAACCGACAAAAAGACCGATTGAATCAGAAAACGCAGGCCATCTAAGGCACAAGGCGCTTCAAAATTAATCTGAGGATAAAGGTGAGGTAAACGGGCACAAAAAGACCGCCAAGGTTCTCGCTCTAAAGGAAAAAGAACCCAAGCTAAAAAAAGTAATAATCCATTGAGGGCAATCGATAAATACGATGCACCGTTTTCTCGCCAAAGACTTAACTTTTGAAAAAAGTAGTGCTTGGCCTCTGAAAATGTCATTAAAAAATGAAAATGATGGGTAAAAAAGAGTGAACAACCGTTCACTAATTAATAATAATCAATTCTACCTAACTGCCTATTCGTCTTTTCCCTGTGTTTACAAAGCCAGAGCAAAAAGTCGTAAGTAATTGTTAAGCCAGTATTAAAGAGCTCTATATTTTGAAAAAAGTCGCAAGGTAACAACCCGCGACTTTCTTTACAGAGATGACGACAAAAAGCGTTAATCGTTTAATAGCATCATGAGCAAATTTCCCCACCCATAGATGCGACCGTTGGGTTCCATCGTCACATCGCGTTGCGGATCGTAAGTCCCCTTGACTCGCCCTCGAACGTCACGCAACGTTTGCACACCGCGAGAATCTACTTGAATGGAGCCGATGGGACGGCCATACGTGTCACGCAAAATTTTTTCTGCCATTGTTGATTCTCCTTCTCTTTACTTATCCAGAATTTTTAACCATTTTCAATTTTCTATCAATGAAATCAGACCCTTTTGATCAAAGTGGTGACTTCCTTGACGCCATAATACTGTCAAAATATCAATCAATGCTTGACGCAAACAATTAGAGAAATTTCGCTAACGTACAAACAATCTACGAAAAACGAACAAGAGTTTATGCCTAAAAGAAAAACAATGA
>DBFZTP010000011.1:0-12727 GCA_048520025.1 Candidatus Aphodousia sp. | reverse complement strand
AAGAAAGAAATTAGCGTTCGATTTCGTAGGGCCAATCGATGATTCCGCCCATGTCATAGACCGTTTCAAAACCCAGTTGATGAAGTTTTGCTTTCGCGGCCTTCGTGCGAACACCCGATCGACAATAAATAATCAACGGTCGAGTTAAATCCTTGGGTAACTTCGGATGCATAACATCGCCTGAAATATCATCATTATCAATCAAAATGGCGCCGGGGATATGGCCCGCTTCGTATTCTGGGGCATGACGCACATCAAGAAGCGTTACTTTGTCACCCAACTCTTCAAGAAGTTTCTTACCTTCTTCTGCGCTAATTAACATGGCAAGATTCCTACTTAAACTTCACTTTCAAAACGCCCACGCCTTGTACGCCACCTTCAAGGACATCTCCCGAATGAATAGTGCCGATACCGGCAGGCGTACCCGTCATGATTAAGTCTCCGGCCTTTAATTCATAAAGAGTCGAGAGATAACTAATGATTTCAGGTACCGTCATGATCATTTCTGCGGTCGTTCCTTCTTGGCGCTTTTGATTATTGACGTAAAGCCAAACCCTCATCGGTTCATTATCAGGCGTACGTGCTGCGGGTTTAATGGCGGTCATGGGAGCCGATTCATCAAAACCCTTGGCCGTATCCCAAGGTTGTCCTTTAGCGCTACTGGCACGTTGCAAGTCACGACGCGTTAAATCCAATCCGCTGGCATAGCCCCAAACATAGTCCATCGCTTCGTCTACGGGGATATTTTTACCACTCTTACCGATGGCCACCACCAATTCGATCTCATGCTGAAGGTCTTCTGTTGCCACAGGGAAATCCAATTCCAACGTTTCATTTTCAGGGGCATAGACCGCCGCATCAGCAGGCTTTAAGAAAATGCTGGGAGGCGTCTTTTCACCCAATGCAGCATTGACGGCAGCATAGTTGCGAGCCACGCCATAAATACGATGAACCGGAAAATATAAATCCTTTTCACCCTCAACAGGAATGACAGCTTGAGCGGGAGGAGCGAACAAAAACGACATGATGATTCTCTCTCAAAAATAATTGAACGGATTAATTATACGTTTTAGACATAACGAGCAGATATGAAAAAGGACCAGTTTTGTTACTGATCCTCTTCGATATCTCTCAATATTACTCTGCGTCGCGAACAGGCTTAACCGGATTAGGCAAACCTCGAACCCAAAGGTAAATCTCGTAGATGTAACCGCTGATGGCGTAGCCACAGAACAAGATAAAGAGTGATAAGGTCGGATTGCTGGAGAAGGCAATCAAGAGAGCACTTGCCACCAACACAACCCAGAACGGGATCGTGCGTACAAAGCCCATGTTCTTGCCGCTAAAGAACGGCGCATTAGACACCATCGTAACACCGGCGTAAATAGACAAAGCTGCCGTGATTTCAGGCACGTATTGCGTCATCCAAGGAGAGATTTGACCGGCAGAAGCCAACCAAACAAAGCCCATCACCAATGCAGCACCTGCAGGACTGGCCAACCCTTGGAAAAAGCCCTTATCAATCACACCAATATTGGCATTAAAGCGAGCCAAACGAATAGCGGCACCAGCGCAATAAATGAAAGCAGCAGCCCAACCAAAGTTGCCCAAATCCTTTAAGGCAAATTCATAGGCAATCAAAGCCGGACAGACACCAAAAGCCGTCATATCCGCAATGGAGTCAAACTGTTCACCAAAAGTACTTTGCGTGTGAGTCAAACGAGCCACACGACCATCCATGCCGTCTAAGAGCATAGATAAGAAAATAACGGCAGCGGCAATGCCAAAGTCACCGGCCATCGCTTGAGCTACGCCCCAAAAAGCACAGAAAAGCGAAGCCATCGTAAAGGAGTTCGGCAATAAGTAAATACTGCGAGCACGAGCTTCCTTAATGCGAGCTTGCATATTGGTGCGTGCAGAACGACGAATCTTTCTCATGATTAAACAGAGTCCTTTTTTAATTATTCTTTAAGCCTTGGGAGCTAACTTGGCCAAAACCGTTTCGGTACCCAACACCTTTTCACCAATCGTCACACAAGGTGTGGCATCTAAGGGAAGGTAGACGTCAACGCGACTACCGAAACGAATAAAACCATAACGTTGGCCTTTGTGAAGTTCATCACCCTTTTGCACGTAGCAAAGAATACGGCGAGCGACAAGACCTGCCACTTGGACAAACGTAATACGAGTGCCGTCATCTAAACGGGCAATCACAGCATTGCGTTCATTTTCCGTGCTGGCCTTATCCAAGTCAGCATTGAAGAACTTGCCGGGATAGTATTGAACATCTTCAATAACACCGTTCACGGGAGAGCGTTGACAGTGAACATTAAAAATGTTCATGAAAACGCTGATCATCAACGCCTTTTCTTGTGTGTAAGGATTGACCGTTTCTTCAACCTTGATCACACGACCGTCAACAGGGCAAATAACGGCATCAGCCATAGCCGGCACTTCACGAGCCGGATCACGGAAGAATTGGGTAACCAAAATGAAAAGGACCCACAACACCGCAGCAATAAAGCCAAATCCCACAAAGGACGTCCACAAAGCAGCTAACAAAAAAGTTGCTGCAATAAAAGGCCAACCCTCACGGGCTAAAATCGGATGAGGATAGTTCGGATTCACTTCTATTTGCTCCACGAACAATAAGACAATCTAATGTATTTTACGCTATTCGTTTAACTATCTGTTTTCCACTAAAAGAAAACACCTTCTCTTTCTTAGATATTTGTCCTAACTCAAACAATATGTAACAAACGTGGCTACCAAAATCTCAAACCTCAGTAGCCACCTCTATCGTATTAACCTGTTATCGTTTGATCAACACATCCGTTGTCACCGACATATTCAAAGTGCTATTTCCTGCTTCAATTTCTGGAGCAACAACTGCACCATCCATCATCTTGGCATTGGCTTGCATGAGGCCGTATTCAGAACGTGGAATCATTCCTGTACTAAATCGCAAATTTTGCATTTCAACTTTCTTTGCTTCACGCCCCAATGAATCAGCCACCCACGTTGCACGTTTTGTTGCATCATTAATAGCCATGCGTACAAGCTTTTCATCGTAAGTGGTTCGGGCTTTTTCTGAAACACTGAACGTTAATTGATCGAGTTCCAAGCGACCGCTCAATTTTTCTACAACAACAGGCACTTGAGCAACATCATTTGCTTTAACGGAAAGACTTTGCATTACACGCCAAGCAATAATCTTCGGTGCTTTCTCACCTTTAGTTTCACTATAGACGGGATAAGAGTTAAAGCCCTGCGTTTGAAGTTCTAGTCCTGCATTTAAGGATTTAAGCGTTTCAACGCCCGCATTCATTGTCTTAATCACTTGAGCTGTAGCGTCTTTTAATGTCGATGCTTGAGCCTGCGTGCGCCAATACATCTGTGCTTGATCGTTAGGAACGACCAATGAAGCAGTCCCGACAACTGATAAAGTGACGCCTTTTTGTTGCAGCTGAACGCCGTTTAAATCATTTGCCACAGCAACAGACATAACACTTGTTAAAGCGGTGGCGACCACTAATGGTTTAATAGATGACATCTCTTACCCTCCAATACAAAATAACCTGTTATTTTTTAATTGTAAGCACTATCTATCGGTTAAAATATTAAATCTTATTAGTAAGTGTGACAGTTTTTAAGAATTTAAAAAGGATTCCCATGAAGCCCATCGTTTTATGTCGCCTCCCCAACCACGTTGGCGATTGTTGCATGACTTTACCTGCTTTGCGTCTCTTGGACGCCAGTGGCTTTACTCCCTATTTGCTCGGCAAGCGTTTTGCTGAGGATTTGATGATGGGGATGGGATGGCGCTTTGACCCCATTGAAGGTCATGTCACAGAAGACTTTAAACGTCTTCCTTATTTGTCTAAGCAACTAAACCGACCGCTTGGCTTATTGTTCCCGAATTCTTTTACGTCTGCTTTGCAATTTCGTTTGGCTGGCGTACGTGCTGCGGGCTTTGGTACGGACGGTCGATTCTTTCTTTTAGATCAGTCGCTTCCCCAACCCGAAGGTGAAGTTCATGAAGTTGAGCGATTTTTTAAAGTCGCTTACGAAGCCATAAAGGCGTGGGGCGGAACACCCGCATGGGATAAACCCACTCCGGAACTTGGTTTAACGCTCGTGCAACGCCATTTAGCCGGTGCTAAGAACTTACGTGCCGAAGTTGGTATTTCGGATCGCTATGCTCTTATTGCTCCGATTGCTCGCGGGGTTCATCACGGTAAAATCAAGCACTGGGTTCATATGAATGCCCTTTGCCAACCGCTCAAAGAAATGGGAGTTGAACCGATTGTTCTCCCCTCTCCTGATGAAGTCGAGGAAGCAAAGGTTGCCTGCCCTGACGCTCGTCACTTGTCACCGACCAATTTGGGTACTTATGCAGCGTTGGCAAAAGACGCTCAAATCGTTATTGCTAATGACTCTGGCATCAGTCACGTTGCTGCAGCTGTGGGTGCTCGTCAATTAACATTGATTGGCGTAACAAATCCTAAGCGCACAGGACCTTGGAATCCTAACGCTACTGTCATGGGAAATGAACAAGGCTGGCCCGAGCCGGCTGATGTTGTTGCTAAACTTAAAGAGTTATTGAAGTAAGAGGAAAAGTATGTCTGAAATCAAACGCCCTCGTGTATTAGTGGATTTATCAGCGACACTTATTCATCATGGTCACATTCGCTTATTGAAAAAGGCAAATGAAATTGGTGATGTGGTTGTTGCGCTTACGACCGATGAAGAAGTTAAACGTACCAAAGGTTACATGCCAGAGCTGAATTTCGAAGAACGTAAGGAAATTCTTGAAGGTATTCGTTATGTCTCTGAAGTGATTCCAAGCCCTTGGTTGATTGATGAAGCCTACCTTGACGAGCATCACTGTGATTTATTGGTGCACGGTGCAGATAATTCCAACCACATTCCAGAAGAACGTTTAGTGATTTTCCCGCGTACAGAAGGTATTAGTTCCTCGATGTTGCGTGAGCGCGTTTTGGATTGTTTAATTGAAATGAACCTCGATACAAGTAAACCATCTAAGGCCAGTGATAAAGTGGCACGTTTTTTAATTGAATCCATCAAAAAAGAATTCCGTTTGGAATAATTTGGGATGACAACGTTAAAACACCTCTTTTCCAAAGGACTCTGCATAGGAGTCCTTGCTTTATTTTCCGCGACTTCTAGTTGGGCAGCTGAGAATCTTCTGGTTTATACAGCCATTGAACCGGAATACCTCAATGTCTATAAAGAAGCATTTGAAAAAAATCACCCCGACATAAAAATCACTTATGTCCGCGCGTCGGCGGGCCCCATTTCAGCCCGTTTGATCGCAGAAAAAGATCATCCTCAAGCTGACGTTGTTTTGGGGCTTTCTGCCATTGCACTCGAAAACCTCCGTCAAAAGGACATCTTGGAACCCTATCAACCCAAAGGCTATCAAGACATCAATCCCAAAATGCATTCACCGGAGTTTCATTGGTTCGGGATGAATGCATGGGGTGGTAGCATCTGTGTCAATACGGATCTTCTGAAGAACCGCGGGCTCCCCATTCCACAAAGTTGGAAAGATCTCACGAAGCCCATCTACAAAGGACAGATCGTGATGCCCAGTCCCTTGGCGTCCAGCACGGGTTATATGTTTTTTTTAGGTTGGATTCAAGGCCTTGGTGAAAAAGAAGGATGGGACTATTTTCAAAAACTTCACGAAAATATGCTCTTTTATTCATCATCTGGTGCTCGTCCTGCCGCAATGGTAGCTCAAGGAGAAATCCCCATTGGTCTGAGTTCAGACGCCTTCATGAAGCCCTTTTTAAAGTACAACATCCCCGTTACCACTGTGGAGCCGGTTGAAGGCATTGCATGGGACGCAGAAGGCTCGGCTTTGCCCAAGGGTAGCCCTCATCCTGAACTCGCCAAAAAGTTCTTAGACTTTTGCGCCTCTAGAGATGTTGCTTTGATTGCAGCTGATTTCAGTGGCATTGCAGCTATCAATCGTTACTCAACTCCCAAGGGACAAAGCATCTCAAGTCGCTTTTTACCGCTTGACTTTGAACGGGCCGCCATTGAAAAATCTTCCATTGTGAAACGTTGGCAGGAGCACGTTCAAAAATGAACTCGACCCTTGTATTGAAAAACTTATCCAAGCGTTATGGCGACTTCGAAGCACTTAAGCCCGCCAATGTCGAAATTCCCCATGGAAGCTTTACAAGTATCCTTGGCCCATCAGGCAGTGGTAAAACAACACTTTTGATGATGCTGGCTGGGATTGAATTACCAACGAGCGGTGAAATTTGGTTTGGCGAAAAGAATCTCTCTCACGTTGAACTTGAAAAGCGCAACGTCGGGATTGTTTTTCAAAACTATGCGCTTTTCCCCAATTTAACGGTTCGAGACAATATTCTTTATGGACTCGTTAAAAAAGGACTCTCTAAAAATGAGTTGGACCAACGTTTAGGCGAGATGCTAGAGCTTACTCATCTTTCCGGCCTTGAAAATCGTTTTCCCCATGAACTCTCAGGCGGGCAACAGCAACGCGTAGCCATTGCTCGCGCCTTGGCTCCGAAGCCGGACTATTTATTGTTAGACGAACCGCTTTCTGCTTTAGATGCGTGGACACGTTACGAAATTGGCCAAGAATTGCGAGAAATTCAACAAAAAAGTGCTGTAACAACCATTATGGTGACACACGATCGTACGGAAGCATTGTCTCTCTCAGACTTTATTATGGTTGTTAATCACGGTCATATTGAACAAGCTGGAACGCCCTCTGAAGTCTATGACAATCCCAAAACAGAGTTTGTCGCAACCTTCGTTGGCGGCATGAACATCGTTCAAAACGTTGGTATTAATCAAGGAGCAATGACAGGGATTCGTTACGGTGATGTTTTAGTCAAACACGCCACTGAAGGTGCTTTGTCAGAACCCTATACCTTTGTCTGTCAATTGCAACATATCGAATTTATGGGTGACACGATACGAGCATTCTTTCTTTTAAATGACTTTAAAACCGAAGTTATTGCTGACATTCCCCGCTTGCAACCGGTAGCGAATGACTTGAAAGTCAAGAATCTTTATGCCGTACAAATGCAACCGTCCACATGGCGCCAATGGAGTCACTAATGAAAAAAGTGATTCCAAACGCGTTACTTGCCGGATTGGTTCTTTTACTGGGCGCAGGACTTATTCCTCCACTCGGAAAACTAGGCATCGTTTTATTTAACGATCTGTCTGTTATTGATGAGTCATTTACTGGGTACAACGTCCGGGCATGCATCAATACCTTAACCATTGGGATTGTCGTTTCTGTTGTTTCTACGATCTTAGGTTTTATCGTTGCATATGCGATTACCGCCACTCACGCACTAGGGCGTAACTACTTAAAAGCGCTTTTTCTTGCACCTTTATTCGCCCCATCCATCATGCCTGCCATCGGTCTTATCTATTTGGTGGGTAGCAACGGCTTAATTCTCAACTTGGAGCTTTACGGTGCTTTGGGTGTTTTCTTGGGTGGCCTTATTTTTGCGTTGCCCCATGCCACGCTTCAAATTTTGGTCAATCTCAAAACGCTTGATACCCGTCTTTTAGATGCAGCACGCGCATTGGGCGCTGATAGTACGCGACGCTTTTTGACAATTATTGTTCCTCATTGCCATAGAGGCCTTCTTAATGCATTTTTGATTACGTTTGTGTTAACCATCACTGACTTTGGCGTACCGAAACTTTTAGGGGGAAGCTTCCCGGTTTTGGCAACGGAAATCTATGCTCAAGCCATTGGAAGTCAAAACTTTGCAATCGCAGCCTTTTTAAGTGTTTGGTTACTTGTTCCTGCTTTGATCGCGTTTTACTTTACGACAAAACTCAAAAATACCGATCAACATCAAAGTGGTTCTGTTTTTCAAATTCGTCCCAATATCTTTCGTGACCGAATCTTCACGGGATTGGCATGGTTTATTGTCGGCAGCGAAATTCTAACCATTGCCATTGTGATTTATGGCTCGTTTGTAACCTTCTGGCCCTATCAAACAGCCTTAACTTTGGAAAATTACACCTTTAAGAATTCGACCTATGGTATATCGCCGTGGATTCATAGTTTAGAGTTGGCCTTTGGTGTCGCCCTGATTGGCACTGTCTTGAGCTTTTTAGGAGCCTATCTGACTCAACGCATGACCAATGTTTGTCCCATCCTCAAAAAAGCATATCAAGCGCTTACGACTTTACCTTTATGTATTCCGGGTACGGTTTTAGGTCTTGGTTTTGCCTTGAGCTTGAGTTCATTTGCCATTTTCAAGGGACCCATTGGCAGTATTCTTTTCTTGGTATTTAATACTCTCATTCATCTTTATACTGTGGCTCATTTAACGGCAAGCAATACACTATCTCAAATCAACCCGCAATATGAAGTTGTAGGGCAAAGTTTGGGAATTAATCGTTTAACAACAGTCAATCGCGTGGTCTTACCCTTAAGTAAATCAGGACTTTGTGAAATTTTCTGCTACCTTTTTGCCTCTGCGATTACGACGATTTCTGCAGTCGTGTTCTTGTATACACCGCATAGCATTGTGGCTGCGGTTGCTGCAATCGATATGATTGATAGTGGGTTTATTTCTGCCGGGGCCGCTATGTCGAGTTTGATTTTTGTATCAGCTTTAACGGTTCGGCTGATTGCATTAAGAATACTTAAATAAGTGCAACATCGTGGGCATACATGCAGATCGCCAAGTATGCCCTCGAAATAATTTCAATTATTACTCAATCTGTTCCCAATTATTCCTGTCAAATTTTGTTCCTTTAACTTTCCAAATGGCATCGAGCTTATAGTAATTCTCTGGGTGTCGCTTGCGTTGCCAACTTCCTATTGCATGGTATCGAATGCGATCACCGAGGTGCGATTGGAAGGTCTTGTTTTTAACCTCTCTTTCCACAATACTGCGAATATCTGTTGTTGACATTAATGAAGAATTAACCTCTAAATTACCGCGAGAATTTCTTGGTTTAATTAGTAACAGTGCATTGGGTCTTCCCGGATATGCTTCGAGAGCTACCGTTGGACTTTGCGTTCCAAAGACCTTTGACATTAATAAGCTGTCTCCCTCACAGTGATCCGATACAACAATAATCATGGTATTGTCATACACCCCACTTTCCTTCATCCAGTCAAAATAAACGGATAAACGGTCCAACGAAGCTAACTCAGCATAGAAATGCTCGGGGATTACACCATCAACCATTGCTATAGATTGTTGTGTCTCCGGATAAGGATCTTTATCAATAGGGATCAAGGTGTTACCGTCTATGTTCCATGGGATGTGAGTCAATTCATTTGTAAATGTGATAAAAGAACTCTCGCCTTCATCACACTCTGTTATCGTACTTAACCTATTCAAAACAGAGTAATGTGTCCTCGATTGGTTAGAGTTTTTTGATTGCAGTCCCCACGTTCCTTTTTTATAAATATTCTTTCTCAGAGACCAAGGAGTTGCTTCAAAAAGCGCATACTTGATGGCAAACAAACCATTGACCCAATCTCCCTGATTTTGCAACGATGTATTGGGAAGAGTATGTACTAATGAATGAAGTACATAATCTTGTTCTTGGACAAAATCGATACTATTTGAAGTAACAAGCTTGGAAGCGTAATTATGTTGGTCTAAAGTCTGAAAGAAATTTCGAATACTTTTGTCAATTTTATCCTCAAGACTCTTCTTATCATCTCGTGTTAGATTATAGGCAGCAATTTCTTCTCCGGCCAAAATGGACGGCAAACTTAATACAGTTCCCGCACCAGCTGAAATGGTATCGGGGTACCAAACAAATCCGTCAAACCCGCCCAAAACCTCTGGACGTTCTGCACGAATCTTTTCAATATGATCGCCCGTAAACATATCCAACATAATCACCAAAACATTTGGATTCGTCTGACTTAAACGTAAATATTTATTTGTAGTATGCGTGGGCGTCACCGATTCTTTTATTGGGCTTGATTGCCATTTCAAAGCTGAGATCCCAGTCATTATCATCACACCCACAAGGGCGATACTAAAAGCCTTTTGCAATGTACCGATTCGTTCTTTAAATGCATAATGAACAATAGTCACCGCAATAACAATGACTATCAAATCAATTGGAATATAAGTCCAATTAAAAATTTTATTTGCGTGTTCAAACACAAAAGCATCTAAAACACCATAGTCCTTCACCATAAAGAATGAATAGACAGTAAAAATTAAGGCTATTACAGAATATCCGAAAGACAGACATACCTTGATCGATTGGGATGAAATTTTATAAATGCTATAAGGAATCAGTACCGTAAACACGGCACCCCATATCATCATTGCAACAATCGTTGAACTTTGGAATTCTGTGTCTGCCACCATTAAACGCAAGGGTGTATAGACGAAAAGTAAAATTCCGACAAGCAATAATGAGTTCAATGTGAGAGCGGGCAATTTTTGATAGTTAATACCCTGAGTCCACACACTAACCTTTTCAAGTAGTACATCACGAAAAACTATCAAGAAACTTGCTAACGCAATAACAACAAGGCGAATAATTGTCTTTGAAAAATTCTGTTGCTCAATTCCGTATTTAAAAACAATATAAGAAACCGCGAACACCAATATCGCTATCAAGATGATATTAATCACTCTTAAGGATCGATTAGCTAAACAAACTCTGGTACGACAAATATTTGAAAGAAAACTGCCAGCTTGCAAAAAGTTGTGTGTTTTAACTTTTTTGCTATTCGTTACAGACGTTATTCCATGACTTAATAGACCAAGTTTTTCGTACACAATATTTTTCACTAATGAAAAAATATTGTTCATCGTCCAATAAAAAACCAACCCCGCTGATGAAGAGTAAAGTAGAACAAGGAACAAGATGGCTATAGAGTAGAGCTGAATTTTGTCTTTACTTGTTAATCGCACTGTATAGACCAACGCAGATACAAGATTAATTACCGTCATAACAAACGGGAGAACGTTGATGCCAAAAAGCATAGCGTCCGGTGCTCCTAGATCTTGTATCGGACCAAAGCCCACTCCTTGCAACGGAGCATAATTATTGAGTAAATGAAAAGCAGCGAAGAAAAATGGCACCTGAATAAGAAAACCAAAACTTGTGCGAACTGCCATTATCGGATGATAGTTATTTTGTCTGTACAGCGTTCGCAACATCATATAACGCTCTCGTCCTTGGAAAGCACATTTGATGCGATTAAGTTGGGGAAGCATCTTGGCTTGAATGCCACGCTCCGCTTCTTGCCACGTTTCAGCAAGATGATACAAAGGTAAAAGTAAGGTATTAACTACCAAGCTCATTAGAATGAGGGCCGCGCCGTAAGAACCGAAATGAGTATATCCCCACTCCAAAACGGTACGCATGATCCATTCCAATGGAGCTATAAAAAGGGCGAATAAAAAATCAATCATCTGTTCAACTCGTAATTAATTTGTATAGTAAACTATTCAATCAAATTGCTATTTAAGCGCTTCAGAACTTCTGCTCTGTACCGTATTTCTGATGTCAACAATCTTTTTAGCCAATACAGGGCCTGCACAACCAAAGTTGTAGACGCTTTGAGCCCGGAACTGACGTAAATTCTCTAAAAATTGGGGATTATCCATAATTTCAGTAGCAATTTCTCCGATCTTAGGGATCTCGTCAATGGCCAATTTACGCCCAATTACAGATGTCGAAGCAAAGTCCCATGCTTCATAGGGAAGGTCGAAAGTATCGTAAATACGTAAGTCTGGTGTATAGGCCATTGTTAGAACTGGTCGCTCCATCACAAAAGCAAAATCGTAAACGATGCCGGACCAATCTGAAATTAATAAGTCGGCTTTTGCTAAAGCGACAAAATTATCAGGCGAATCATCCCATTGAACATTTGAGTAGCACGCAGTTTCCGCTTGTAATTTATCTAATAGTACCCGCTCAACGGTTTGTGATTGAGGGTGAGGGCGCACAGTAACCATTGCACCGGTCTTAGCCAATTCATGAATAGGTTTAGCACCAAAACGGCTCAAAAGTCCTTGTTCACCCCAAGTTGGAGCCAACAAAATGTGTATTTCATTGTGCCGAGATTGGGGCAATTGTTTCCTCTTTTCGACAAGATAGTCGTAATAAGCGCAACCTGCTTGAATAATTTCTTTAGCCTTGGTTCCACGTTGACGTTCAAGTTCCCGAATCGATTCCTCTTGATGCGGTCCCGAAGATAAAAGACTATCGTAATAATCCAAACCATAGAGACGATACAAACTTACGTCCCCAGGAGCATGGACAATATGAGCATAGTGCTTTACACCTTTTGAGCGACGAATCTGCAAAACATCTAATCCAGGTGTCGTCATTACACAAACATCTGCCTCCAATGTATTTAAAACGGCAAAAGCTTTATTCCCCATCCCAATGCATCGAGTAATCACGCCCTCGGCTTTGAAATCCAACCCAGGATCCTTCTCACTCGACGTTAAATAAGTACACTTCTCCCCCATCTTCGACAAATTTTCCAAAATTGGACGAAATGTCTGCCAATACTGAGGCCCCTCTGAATAAAAAATAATAGAAGATGCGTTGCGCTGGTACTTTCTCCCCACCAAACCGTAAAGAATACTCACTCCACGATACCAAATCCCTTTAAGCATGAAAAAAAGTGTTGCCACGATACCAACAAGAGCTGATACCAACATACTTCCTGTACCAGGGTCCAAGTAGGCAT
>DBFZTP010000010.1:0-6270 GCA_048520025.1 Candidatus Aphodousia sp. | reverse complement strand
GCTAAAAAGAGCGCCGGTGGCACTGGGGGCTATGCGGGTTCAGTGGGCACACCCAGTCGTGAAGAAGGAAAAGTGATTTCAGGGCAAGGTGCAGGGACCGGAGCAGGTACGGGTCAAGGCAATTACCTCTCAAATGGCGATGGCTCTTTTACCGCTATGAGTTCCAAAGGCTTGGACTATCAAATTTTGTATGAGCGCCCTGCCAAATACCCCTCACGAGCCCGATCGATCGGTTATTCAAAAACCGTAAAAGTCACCGTTCGCTTTCTCGTTGGCGTTGACGGCAAGGTGGAAAGCTCTGAAATCCTGACCAAAGACCTTCCTAACTTAGGTTTTGAAGAAGCGGCGTTAACGTCCATTCACTCGATTGTCTTTAGGCCCATTAAAACACCCGACAATAAGCCACTCAAAGTGTGGTTTAAAAAGACTCTAATTTTCAAACCCTAGTTCTTTTTGTAGAAAAAATAATTTACAAAAGCCCCATTGAATTACAAGTATTCAAAAATACTTGATCAATGAGGCTGTTGTTGGAGGGCATGACCCGCCCTCCATATTTCGAAAGTCAATTAGAAATGGTAGTCAATACGAGCTTGAACACCTGTTTGCAAGCGATCTTGATCACCAACACCAACGTTCAAACCAAAGCCCATACCGAAGTTACCCTTATGAGCCGTAAAGCCGAACTTGGTATTGACCATGTTGTCTCCCCAAACAGTCGTCTTAGACGTCGCACCCAAAACATTCGTTTCGGCATCAACATCACCAACTGCAGGAATCCAAGCGATGTCCATACTCGGAGCAACCGTCCAACCGCTAGCCGTTTGAGCAACCTTAGACAAGGTCACACCGATCGGGAACATCACGAGGTCTTGCGTCGTTTCATCTGCTAATGAGCCATAAGCATCAGTCTTCACACGCATATATTCAACACCAACATAAGGCTTAACAGCAACATCTGCAAATTGAGCCGTATATTGAACGCGCGTACCGGCACTAATCACGCTGGAGTCGACGCTTTCAGAACCAGTCGTCACGCTAACATCGTTATCGGCCATGGTGTAACCCATTTGACCCATAACACGGAAGCTACCAAAATCCATACCGCCATAGAGGTTGGCACCATAGTAGTCGAAGTCATTGTCTGCATTAATCAAAGATGCTGTATGGGTAGAGCCCTTACCAAGATTGGCAGAGACACCGACCATCCAGTTGTCAGCAGCATATTGACCACCTAACACAACACCACCCATATTGATGTCTGCATCGGCAAATTCATCTGCTGCGGCAGAGACATCAGCCCAAGCCTTCGTCGTCATGTTCGCATTTTCGTAAACAGAACGAATTCCATTCAAAGCTGCTGTGATATTTGACGTTTGAACCAATGCCGTATTAGCGATGGCAGAAGCCTCATTAACGATTTGAGCACGCGAACCAACATCGGCCGTGTTTTGCATGGCTTGAGCAATCAAACGGGCAGACGGATCGTCAGCAACATGAGCACCAGCCTGATAAATAGCATTAACCAAGTCTGCTGCTTGACGATCGCTATCTAAACCCTCAACAGCCGTTGCAGCGTCGTTAATTTCGACTTCTTGAACTCTACCGTTAGCATCAACAATGACGTCATTAATCATAACGTCAGAAACACCGATCGTTGCTGTTTCGGCAATGGAGATATCGCCAAAACCACTCACGATGTTATGTCCAACTGCTGCGGTATAAGCCGTATAGGTAGCGCCGTCAGCTACAACGAACGAACCGCCATTACCTTCAAGCGCAGCATTCTCTCCGACCACTTCAAAAGAAGCGCCTTCATTAATGATCATGTCACCCAAAACGTTAATCTGACCAGAAACAAAGGTAACATTGTCACCCAAATACGAAGCAGCTTGAGCTTCGGTAGCAGCAAATGTCACGATAGGCTCTTGACCCACCGTCAAATCTCCAACAGTGATTTGAGCTCCATTAATCGTCGTAGAATCACTCTCAATCTTCAACTGACCGACAGCATTGATACTACCGCCATTTAAAACAACCGTACCCTTACTCGGACTTTCATATTCCGTGGTCCAGTCAGTCCCTTGCTTAGCAAAGGTAGACATCATCAAAGTAGCTCCTTCTGCCACTTCGATATGACCAGCATTCATTTCGATAGCTGCACTGTTAATAACGTTCTTATCACCAGACTTCACAGAAATATTCGTACCGTTTAATAAGACTGTGTTACCGAAATGCTCCCCGTTTTCAATGTAAGAGAGACCTGTGATACCACCATTGTTCAAGGTGATTGAACCACCCGTAAAGGTCATATCATTAAAAACATGCTCGGCATCATCGCCCCCGATCCAAAGTCGAGCGGTATTTAATTCAACCTCACCACCTGTCATGCTGAAGTTTTCATAGCCACCGATATTCGTATTAGCACGGGGGACTACGCTACTATCAACATATCCTTCACCCGTTAAAGAGACCTTCCCACCATGGATACCGATAGTCGCAGCTTGAAGATCGGCACCCTCGCCCTCAAGCGTTAAAGAGCCACTAACAACAGCGAAGGAACTACGCCCATTACTTTGCCAACCATCACCATCACCGTAAGCACTACCCGTCGTAGAAATCTTCATATCTGCGCCGTCAAGAACCATGTGTTGGAAGTTCAAGAGACCATCAACATTAATTTCCCCACCATTAGCAACGAACTTACCTCCTTGTTCTTTATCGTAAGGTTTAGCAAATTCTGTTCCATCCTTTGTGTAAGTTGATACTTGTAATGTGGCACCTCCGTCAACGGTGATAGAACCGCTATTCATTTCAACTGCTACACCGTTAATCACGTTCATAGCACCAGATTTAGCGACTATATCAGCACCACCTAAAACAATCTTGTTACCGATAACTTCACCCGTTTCTGTCGTACCAGAAACGCCAGTGATGCCACCGTTATTCATAATGACCTCACCACCAGAAAGAACAATATCTTTGTAGGACTCTGGATCTTGAGATTCATATGCACCACCCCAAACACGGGCATTGGTTAATTCCAACGAACCCCCCGTCATCTTGAATTCACCATAGCCACCCAAAGCAGTTGAGGCCTTCGGTACAAACCCGCTCATAGCAGGGGCGTTGGAGCCAGTCAACGAAACTTCGCCACCTTCAATCAAAACCGTGTTGGTGTTCACTCCACCCGTAATCTCGAGTTTGCCACCATCTTTCACGGTAAGACTAGAATCCTTTTGCCATTCCCCGGCACCGTTAGCGACGCCCACTTGCTCGTAGACTTCATCGATAACAACATCGCCAAAGCCATTGTTTAAAGTAGCTGCGAAAGAACTTCCTGCCATCATTGCGGACAGAGCAACTGCCACGGCAACACTTGCCTTAGACGGTTTACCGTGAGAACGTGTAGCTTCAGAAGAAACAACAAAAGAACGACGGGCGTCGTTCCATAAAATCTTAAATGCCTTGTTCATTTACTTATCCTCAAGGAACAAATGAAAAACCAAATTGGACTGACCTATTTGGACGGATGTAAAAATTTTACCCCCCCCCGTAAGAATCTATTCCTTGATTGATATCAAATGAGTTCTAATCTGTTTCTAGGGAAAACGAGAATACTGAAGAAATAAAATGAGGAGGGTTTCCCCTCCTCTGAACAAGACAAAAACTTAACGTCTTTCAACCATCCACATACCGATCATGGCCAAGATCAACATGATCACCGTGGGTACCAACGCCACAAGTAACGGTGGCCAAGTGTTGAGCATCCCGATGTAGGAGAAGAGGTTATTGACCGTATAGAAAGCCAAACCGATCATAACACCAGCGAAAATCTTAATACTCACACCGCCCGATCGAGTGTTCATGTAAGCAAAAGGCATCGCCAAAGCAATCATCACCAAAATGGCCACCGGATAAAAGGCTTTATTCCAAAGCGAAATCTCATAGCGACCGGATTGTTGTTGTGTTTGCTGTAAGTGCGTTACGTAACTGGCAAGCGCTCGCATGGACATGTTTTCGGGCTTGAGCATCATCACGCTAAAAATACTCGGATCAATGCTCGTTTTTAACATCATGCTCACAGGAGGCGAGACCATCACACGTTCATGGATGGGTGTGACCGACAAGTCATTGAGTTGAGGCAAGTCCGTATTGATCGCTTGTTTTAAAAGCCACCCTTGATTGTGAACCCAATTGCCCGTTTGAGCTTCAACGATACGGGTAAGGTTTTGCTTACTGTTAAAGTCATAAACCCGCCACGTCGTTGCTTCTTGGTTAGGCGTCATCTTCTTAATGTTGATGTAACGCACACTGCGCTCACCCGTGGGCGATTGCGTGACTTCACGCACCCAAGCCCCCGTATGAGAACCACGAATACCCATCGTACGGTTTTCGGCAAAGGCACGGTATTCACGAGCGTAAACGTCAGACGACGGTGCAATGAATTCACCAAAGCCGTACGTTAGAATCATCAAAATCAAGCCCGGAACCATCAAAATTCCGGCTAAACGAACAGGACTTAAGCCTGCCACACGCAAAATCGTAAATTCAGAGCGTGCTGCCCATTGACTCATCACGAAGACTGCACCCAAAAGAGCGGCAATCGGCATCACTTCATAGATGCGCATGGGCAAACTTAACCCCGTGACGATAAATGCGTCTAATAAGGTATAGCCTCGACTACCGATGCGTCCTAATTGACCGACTAAATCAAAGAAGGCAAAAAGGGCGACCAAGGCAAGAAGAACAAAGCCCGTTGCCTGAAGAATTTCTTTTGTTAAATGGCGGGTAATAACTTTCACTTTCATGATTACTTTCTCCGCCAATAACTCGGATGCGCCCATTGAGGAATCCATCTTTGCATAACGGTTCGACGTGCAAAGAGCAAACACGCAAAGGCAAAGAACGCTCCATTAAGAACAATCAAAGCTGCCGGCAACGACATCGTGTCTTGTTCAACCCAAGTACGCGCCAAGCTGATGCCATTTAAATAAAGCACAAAGATTAAGAGTGCCACAATCATGTTTAAACTGCGTCCGGCACGAGGATTCGTGAAGGACAAGGGAATGGCAATCAAAATCAAATTAATCGCTGCCAAAGGCCATGTAATACGCCATAAAAGCTCGGCCTGAGCCTCCTTATTGTCATAGCGAGCCAAAAGAAGCGGCAAAGGCGCAACATCAACACTTCGCATTTGAATGGCTTGATCGGGCTTCACGTCCAAGCGAACCGCGTAGGTATCAAAATCCGTAATACGGTATTCGGCAGAGCCTGCGGCCCCTTCATAGCGACGACCGTTTTCAAGATAAACGTAGCGATCGCCAGAATCGTTGACTTCAACGTGACCAGACTGAGCCACGACCACCATTTCTTTATCTTTATTGGTTTGTGTCAAAAACACATTTTTAACTGTCAAGCCGTCTTCAGCGACCTCTTCGATAAAGAAGATTTGTTTCCCACCGGCAAGCTCAACAAAGCGCCCCGGCGTTAAACGATCAACGTCATCACGTTGAGAGTAGACCGCACGGTTCATATCACTTTGGCCTTGTGCCCAAGGCGAGATCACCAGCGACAAAGCTGCAATCAATAAAATAATGGGAGCACTAAAGCGCAAGACCGGGCGAACCCAAGACAAAAGACTGATGCCGCCGGAAGAAAACCAAACAACCATCTCGCTTTCTAACCAACTGCGAGTCAAGGTCATCAAAACGGCAACAAACAAAGAAACAGAAAGTAAGGGGGCAAGGTTGGTTAACGCCTGATAAACCACCATCTCAACAACGGTACCGCTGTCGATACGACCACCTGCTGCCATACCGAGAATACGAACCAACCCAATCGTTAAAACGATTGAGAAGATCACCGTAAACACAGCACCGGCAGTGTTAGCGATTTCAGATATGAGTGCACGTCGAAAAATCATGCGTGTTCTCTAGAATAATTGAATACGTATTTTTAAAACCTAATCAGAAATTTTATATCACAGGCTCAAAAAATACCCTAATCAGAACGTCTAGTTACGAAAAAGCCCCGAAGCTTTCACTTCGAGGCTTTTAAATGGGGAGCCAGGCAATGTCCTACTTTCACTGGAAATACAACCAACTATCATCGGCGCTAAGGCGTTTCACTGTCCTGTTCGGAATGGGAAGGAGTGGGACCACCTCGCTATGGTCGCCTGGCTAAGCTTGTTGTCTTTAGTGTTTTCACACCTCAGACGAATTCTTAGCGGTAAACGAAGCGTTCACGGTTTGTGTTTGCTTTCACTCTCTT
>DBFZTP010000009.1:0-11093 GCA_048520025.1 Candidatus Aphodousia sp. | reverse complement strand
CTACTAAAGAAGCACCTTGCTTGATTAATTGGTGACATCCTTTACTTAACGGGTGATGAATCGAACCGGGCACCGCCATCACCTCACGACCTAAATCACCGGCTTCGCGCATCAATGATAAAACTTTCGATCGTTGACTGGCCTGGATAACAACAAAGTTGTTCACCGTTGCCATCCACAAGCGTTGAATCCCTTCCAAATCACCTTCTTCAAAACTCTCTTTAACGGGAAGTACGGTACTAATGATCAGTCCCTTATTAGCAACAAAATCTCGCTTCTTTTCTATTAGAGGATTGGCCAACGGCGTCGAACAGAGCCAAATCAAACTTTCCGGATGAGATCTTGCAACCGATGCCAACGCATCTTGCTCAATGCCTTGTTTGTCAGTTTGAACAATTGCAACCTCAGCGTCTTCACACAACCGTTTAGCCCACGACTGGGTTAACTCACTTGCCTCTGTTGTCGGGTGTGAGCTACCTATTAAAGAAATGGTCGGTCGAGACAATAATGAGAGATTGCCAATCGCAAAAAAGACAACAGGCGCCAAACCGCTTGTTAACAATGATTGAGGATAATCAACGTCTTCTAGCGTCATCATGCGAGCACCAGGCGTGCACTCAAGCCACCTCAGCGACTCTTCGATCGCAGTTTCTACGACCAAACTCGGAGTGTGTCGAAGTCGCAACGCAAGCGATTCACCCACGATGGATCGCAATTGTTGAAAACTTGCGCTGAAAATTTCCTCAGGCAGACCGATATGCGTTAATAATTGCTGAGCCTCAATATTCGTCAATTCCGGTGTCAACACTAAGCGCAACCAATCTCGCTGTTGTTCCTTGTTCATAATCCCTCACGACTTTTGTCCTCATTGTACGTCTGATTCCAAAATAGTATTGGCAAATCTTGATAAAATTCTCCTTTAAATTCATTCTAATTTTTGGAGCACTTGACGTGACTACTTTGCCTATTGTGCAATTTCCCAACCCCGTTCTTGAGACGGTTTGTCAACCCATCGGTGAGATTACCGAGGATATTGTTGCGTTGGCAAAGGATATGGCTCAAACCATGTACGAGGCACCTGGGGTCGGTTTAGCGGCTCCTCAAGTGGGTCATGGCATTCGTCTCGTTGTGGTTGATGTCAGCGAAAACAAAGACAGCCTCTTAACACTCATTAACCCTGAAATTGTCGCTAAAAGCGAAGAAATGGAATTGGGAGAAGAGGGTTGTCTTTCGTTGCCGGGCATTTATGAAAAAGTGACTCGTTACTCAGAGGTGACTGTTCGTTACACCGATCTCACCGGCCAACAACAAGAATTGCACGCCGATGGACTTTTGGCCATTTGCCTTCAACACGAATTGGATCATTTGGACGGTAAGGTCTTTGTTGATCACTTAAGTCGCCTCAAACGCGACCGAGCATGCGCAAAATTGAAAAAGAAGCGCCTGCAAGAGCGCCAATAATTCAAAAGGACGGTTTTAAGCCGTCCTTTTCTGTATCAGTCTTTATAGCGATGACAATGTTTAGAAACCGCCGCAACAATTTGATCCACGACATTGTCTGATAAATCATGCCCCATTTTATCAATGGTTAGCATTCGAGCATTGGGAACGCATTCCGCAACCTCTTCTCCTGCTCTTAATGGCAACAGCGGGTCATTACGGCCGTGAATGACTAACGTCGGAGCCATAATGCGTCTTAAATTTTTCGAGCGGTCACCAGAAGCCAAAATAGCCAACAACTGGCGAGAACTTGCCACAGCTTGATACTCATCCTCAACCATGGAGCGTGCCACTCTGTAGAGGTGTTCGTCAGAATGGGGTTGAGAACCAGCACTGATCACCTTGAATAAGTTTTTCAGGTGCTTAGCAACGGCTTCGACATTACGCTCATCGCTCACAGGCTTCAAGATTCCGCGAATCGCATTTAGCTTTCCCAGTCCCGTTCGAGGATTTCCGGAAGCGCTCATAATTGAAATCATCGAAGCGATGCGCTGCGGATAATTTAAGGCCATCACTTGAGAAATCATGCCACCCATTGAAATTCCCAAAACATGGGCACGCTTGACTTGCAACTCATCTAATACGGCCTCAGCATCGGCTGCCATATCTTCTAATGAATAAGGAGCTCTGACAGGCAAACGCATCAACGTTCGACAAATGGCGCCAATTACCCTTAAAAACCCAACATTTTCCACAATCTTCGTCGATTTTCCACTATCTCGATTATCAAAAGTAATAACTCGAAAGCCGCTTTGAACCAATCCTTGGATAAACGATGGCGGCCAAGCCACCGATGGCATCCCCAGTCCCATAATTAACAAAATCACAGGAGAGCCATCGTCTCCAAAGACTTCATAGTGAAGCGTTATGCTGTCTTTCGTTGTAAATTGCTTACGCATAAAAACTCCTTGTTTGTTGTAAGTGTATCGCTTACCCAACAATTTTTTACTACGAAGCGTTAAATTAAACGCAAAATATCGTCATATTTAACTCAAGTCTCTACAATTTGCGTTATGAAAATCATCTTTGCCGGAACCCCACCCCTTGCAGCAACCGTGTTAGCCGCATTAATTGAAGCGGGACACGAGATTTTGCTCGTCTTGTCTCAACCCGATCGACCCAGTGGTCGAGGGATGAAGTTAACCCCGTCTCCTGTTAAATCTTTGGCCTTAGAGCATGGGATTGAAGTGATCACCCCAAGCACCTTATCGCTAAAGAAAGGGGGAGATGAAGCCCAAGCCGTACACGATCAACTCATTGCACTCAATGCCGATGTCATGGTCGTTGCAGCCTATGGGATGATTTTGCCGCAAGCGGTTTTAGATATTCCTCGAGGCATTGGCTGTGATCATTCGGTCAAGTGCATTAATGTTCACGCGAGCTTACTGCCTCGTTGGCGAGGCGCAGCCCCCATCACTCGTGCTATTGAGCATGGTGATCCTGATTTTGGCGTTACGCTTATGAAGATGGAAGCGGGCCTTGATACCGGTCCGATGCTATCGCAAGAGTCATTCCCTATTAGTGCCAGTGAAACGACAACGAGTTTAACAGAGCGTGTTGCCCAATTAGGGGCCAACATGATGGTTCGACTTCTCTCGTCTCCCGAATCGGTGAGCTATGTTGAGCAACCGGCCGAAGGGGTGACGTATGCTGAAAAAGTACATAAAGAGGAGGGCAAAATTGACTTCAGTTTGCCCGCTCATGTGGTTGAACGGAAAATTCGAGCTTTCAATCCCTTCCCCTCATCTTTTGCAACGCACAACGGCGTCATTATCAAAATTTGGGAAGCGCATATCGTCGAAGCTCAAGGTCAAGCTGGCACAGTTCTTCAAGCCGATAAAAACGGTGTTGTCATTGCATGTGGCGAAAAAGCAATTTGCGCCACTGTGTTACAACGCCCCGGGAAGCCCAAGATGCCGGTTACTAGCTTCTTGCAAGGCTACCCCATTACCAAAGGAGATTGTTTCCAATGAGTGTCAATCTCTCTGACGCCCTTGTCAAAACGTCGCTATATTGGGGAGACGTTAAAGAAGGTGCTTTATCGTTAGATAAGGCTTTAGCGCACTGCGCCGCCTCAGCCGACCCCCAGATGAAAGCGGCTGTGCAAAGCCTATTGCACACCGCCATTCGTCATCGAGCCAAGGTTGACTTAATCGCCGCAAAACTCATGAATAAGACTCCTTCGCCTGAAGTGGGAGCCCTATTGGACGTTGCACTTGCGTTGTTGGTCAATGGGCAAGACAAAGCTTTCACCGTCGTTAATCAAACAGTGATTGCCGCTAAGTCTGTTCCTGAGACGGCCCGAGCCAGTGGTTTTATTAACGCCATTCTTCGAAATTACTTACGAAATAAGGACTCTTTTGCCTTACTTTTTGCAAAGAATCTGAATGCGCGTTTCAATGCGCCGGGTTGGTGGATTTCTAAAGTTCGAAAGTCTTTCCCGAATCAATGGGAAAGTCTCCTTGACGTACAAACAAAGCACCCGCCTTTAACCTTACGAGTTAATCGCCGCAAGGTCTCCATGCCAGAATATTTGGATCTTGCTCAAAAAGCAGGCGTCAATGCAAAGGCAATTGGCCCGTGGGCCGTCATCATTGACCCTCCTTGCCCCGTCCAAAAAATCCCCGGCTTTTCCCAAGGCCTTGTATCGGTTCAAGATGCCGGCAGTCAACTTGTCACAAAGATTTTAAAGCTCGCCCCTGGTTCCAAGGTGTTGGACGCATGCGCAGCGCCCGGTGGCAAGACGGCCCAGTTATTAGAAAACTACGATCTTGATGTTACGGCCATTGAGATTGACCCGACTCGCGCCCCCAAGATTAATGAAACGCTTAGTCGATTGGGACTAAAAGCAACGGTCAAGGTCGGCAGTGCGGCTGACATTGATTTCCTTAAATCATTAGGCACGTTTGATGCCATTGTTTTGGATGCGCCCTGTACGGCTTCGGGCATCGTCCGTCGTCACCCTGACATTCCTTGGGCACGACGTCAAAGCGATATTGAACAATTAGCGCAAACTCAGGCTAAAATCTTAGATACCGTTTGGGAAATTTTGCCCAATGGCAAAGACCTCTTGTATGTGGTTTGCTCAATTTTCCCAGAAGAAGGACCTTGGCAAATTCAGGCTTTCTTAAGTCGACACAAGGACGCAGTCCTCAAACCGTTACCCTTTAACGGTGAAGAGATGCTTCGTCTGATTCCGACGGAAAAAGAATCCACAAAGGGATTGCCTCTTGTCCACGACGGCTTCTTCTATGCCCTTTTAAGTAAAAAGGATGTCGCATGATGCAATACTGCCCAAGCCTCTTGCGCCCGCTTCTTGCTCTGATCATTGGTCTGAGCATGGTGGGTTCTGCCTGGGCAGAAGACATTGCGATAATGAACGCCTCTCTCAATAGGGCAAAAGATGGCGATACGCCTGGTCTATATGTCAATCTAGATGTTGAGTTTGATTTATCAAGAAACATTGAAGATACCCTTACGCGTGGCATTCCTTTGTACTTCATCACGGAATTTCGATTAGAACGCCATCGCTGGTATTGGGTGGACAAATCAATTGATGATGCAAGCTTTATGTCTCGATTGTCTTATAGTCCCCTCACGCGTCAGTATCGTCTCTCACGCGGGGGATTGTCTCAATCCTTTGACAATCTAAAAGACGCCCTCTCAGTATTAAAAGCTGTTCATAATTGGCAAGTATCCGATAGAGCTCACCTCAATGAACCCTCCTCTTATGAAGCGGAAGTGCGTATGCGTCTTGACGTTGAACAGCTCCCCTTACCGATGATGGTGGGCATTGGTGATGCAGACTGGAATTTAGACTCGGGTTGGCAAGCCGTTTCCATTGATCACCGAGCGGTAGCTCCGGACAATAAGGAGTAACAACATGAGAGCACTGCTTCGCTACGGCGCAAGTATTGTTCTTGCCATCTCTGCCGTTGTCCTGCTTTTTTTGACAACGGTGAGCGTTTCTACGCCTAAACTGGCCCCTTATTTTCCACTTTTTTTCGTCATCAATATCTTTGTCGTTTTGATTTTGCTGACGATTCTTATCTCGCTCATCTCAAAACTTTTTACAAGATATCGCCAAAAAAAGTTTGGTTCACGAATGTTAGTGCAATTCGTTGCCACTATTTCGGTTATCACATTTTTACCGGCGCTGCTCATTTACTTTTCGTCAAACTACCTGCTCTCACAAGCCTTTGATACGGGGGTTGACTCTCGAGTTGAGAGAGCATTGGAAGCTAGCGTCACCCTCTCTCAAGAGACGTTGCAACGCTTACAAGCCGATCAAATCATTACTGCACAAACCATTGCAGATCGACTCAACAACTCTTCTCTTGTTGCGATGACCAATGAGTTATCTCGCACAAAAGACTTTACCAATTCAGCCACTTTGCAGTTATTGGACTCCGAGGGGCAAGTCATTATGCACACGGCTGACGAAGAACAAGCCGTTGATTTAATCGTGTCTCCACAAGATATTCACACAGCACAACGTCAGGGCTATTTTGCCTCTGTCGATGGCGATCCCTTGGAAGAAGGTGAACATCAAGAGAAGTTGGCGATTCGAACCATTGTTCCAGTCTCGACTCATGCCTTACCTGACGGCCTCTTTCTTCAAATTCGTCAGGTCATTAATGAACCTGTTGCAGACAACATTTCGACCATCGTTCAAGGCCTTCGTGACTATCAACAAATCATTGTTTCCCGAGACGGTCTTCAACAAATCTTCCGATTTTCTCTTGTCCTTACTTTAACTTTGGTGTCTCTCTTTTCAGTTTTGGGAGCCTTTATCCTCTCTCAACGTTGGACCGCTCCGATTCGCCAATTAGCAGAAGGGACTCGTCGTGTAACCGGGGGACACTATCAACCGATTCAAGAATTTAGCGGCGCTGACGAAATTAACGAGCTTACACGCACATTTAACATCATGGTTCGTGAAGTTAATGATGCTCTCGGGAAGTTAGAGTCGAGAAGAGAGCGATTAGAACAATCCAATATCTTCCGCGAACGTATTTTGGAAAACATTTCCACTGGCATCATCGTGCTTGATCATGAAAAGCGAATCAAAACCGCCAATATGGGAGCCGTCAAAATTTTAGGCAACAGCATTTTGCAAATTGGAGTGAAGTTGGAATTCGCCTATCCGGACTTATTCCAAATTATTTCGCCGATGCTCAAAGAAAATTCTCGTAGCATCAAGCAAGAGGATGTCACGCTTACACCCGAGGGAAAAAACACGCCGCTATCCTTATATGTTCGTAGTTCATCCGTCCCGCTTGATGATCATCCCGGCTATTTAGTTGTGATTGATGACATGACGCAAGCCATTGCCGCACAAAAGGTGATTGCTTGGGGTGAAGTTGCTCGACGAATGGCCCATGAAATTAAAAATCCGCTCACCCCCATTCAACTGGCAGCGGAACGCATGCAAATTAAGCTCTCCAAGCACCTTCCAGAAGAAGATATTGTTTTACTGGATCGCTACACGCATACAATCGTCGAACAAGTTTCTTCCATTAAACAGATGGTTAATGATTTCCGCGATTATGCAAAGCTTGCCAAACCAACCCTTAAGCCATTGAATTTAAATGCCTTAATTGATGATGTTGCAACTTTGTATTCGCAAGCTGATGTCGATGTAACGCTGAACCTTGATGCAAAATTACCCGAAATTCAAGCCGATAGAGCTCAGTTGTTACAGGTCTTGCATAACCTTTTTTCAAATGCTAAAGAAGCAAAGCAGGCTTCCCGTAATTGCCACGTTACAATGACAACCAAACACATTCGGGAAAAGGAAAAAGACGAGGTGCTTTTTATCTTTGAAGATAACGGCCCGGGTTTTCCGCCTGCTATCTTAAATCAAGCTTTTGAACCCTACATTACGACAAAACCGACCGGTACGGGACTGGGGCTTCCGATGGTTAAGAAAATTATTGAAGAACATAATGGATATGTTCGCTTAAGCAATCGCATTTCTGATGTTGGTGAAGCGCCAAAAGGTGCTATAGTTACCATCGGATTTACTTTGTAACCCCTTGTTTTTTCTTTAGCCCTAAGTTTTATTACATGGCAAACGTATTAGTTATTGATGACGAAGTCGGCATTCGCGAACTTTTTAGCGAAATTCTCTCCGATGAGGGCTACTCCGTCACGCTTGCTGCCAATAGCGCCGAAGCCCGCAGAGCCGTTAAAATTTGCAATCCCGATACCATATTGTTGGATATCTGGATGCCCGATACCGATGGTATTTCCTTATTGAAGGAATGGGCTTCGCAAGGTCCTTTGCCATGCCCGATCGTTATGATGTCCGGCCACGCCAATATTGATATGGCAGTGGAAGCAACGAAATTTGGAGCTTTCACTTTTCTTGAAAAGCCGACATCAATCAAAACACTCATTGATACGTTGCGCTCTGCTTTAGCCGCACGTCAAACCAGTGCTTTGTTGGGCTCTAATCAATACGCCACCCCCGCAAAGAAATCGCCTGAAGTCTCAAGTGAAGCGACTAAGGACGATATATTGCACAGTCAAATTGATTTTTCTTTACCATTAAGAGAAGCAAGGGATCAGTTTGAGCGTGCGTATTTCTTAAACCTGTTAGAACAAGAAAGTTACAGCATGACAAAGGTTGCTGCGAAAGCGCAACTCGAAAGAACTCATTTGTACCGAAAACTTCGTCAATTAGGTATCGATTGGTCTAAAGACGATACTCATTAAAACACTAACGTTGTTTTCTTGACCAATTCGTACAGCCTAGTTGGCTATAAACGTTTATTTTTTATATGAAAATTCTCATTCTTGGCGCTGGACGAGTCGGTCGATCGGTTGCTGAAAGCCTTGTGAGTGATGCCAACGACATTACCGTTGTTGACACATCCCAAGAGCGTATTCAAATGCTTCAAGACCGCTTTGATCTATTGGGAATTGTGGGCGATGCTTGTTCGCCTTCGGTTCTCAGTAGTGCCGGTGCTATGGACGCAGACTTATTGATTGCTGTTACCGCAAGTGACGAAACAAACTTGGTTGCTTGCACACTGTCTGCTCAACTCTTCAACATTCCGATGCGTATTGCTCGCGTTAGAAATAGTGAACTGCGTTATTACCCTCGAATCCTTGGTGAAGAAGGTTTTAGAGCAACGAGCATCATTTGGCCAGAGCAAGCCATTGCCACTCATTTGTGCAAATTGATTGCCTTCCCGGCCGCGCAACAAGTTCTTAGCTTTGCCGACGGGCTGTTGACGCTTTTTACGGTTCGCGCAACCGCCGGCGCATCTCTTGTTGGCCGTCCCCTGCGTGAAATTTTTATTCAATTGCCAGACGCACAAGTGCGTTTCGTTTCAATTTTCCGAAGGAAACACCGCTTAGACTGTCGCTCCGAAACTGTTATTGAATCCGGTGACGAAATCACTGTGTTGA
Source organism: Candidatus Aphodousia sp. (assembly GCA_048520025.1). Taxonomy (GTDB): domain Bacteria; phylum Pseudomonadota; class Gammaproteobacteria; order Burkholderiales; family Burkholderiaceae_F; genus Aphodousia. The sequence continues at coordinate 2,174 of DBFZTP010000009.1, read as the reverse complement.
CGGCTTCGTCTTGCGCTAGCAAAGTTATTGAGGCATTGAGTCCTTACGAAACGGCCCAATCCATTGTTTTGCTCAACGGGGACTCTTTGTCGGGTTTGGTCACAGAAGAACTTGAACCAGCCCGTTCAAAACGCAATATCAAGATTTTTGAATCTACAAAAGAGTCTGCACAGACCTTATCCAAACGATACGCCAGTAATCGTGTCACAGTCTCCGAAGTTAAGGCCAATGACACCGCCGCCCTCGCGCAAGAGGGAGTGGGGCAGGCCGACGTCGTCTTGGCACTATCTACCAACGACGAAGCCAATATTATGTCGGCGCTTTTAGCTAAACGTTTGGGCGCAAAACGTGTGATTGTGCTCTTGGAAAACCAAGCCTATTCAGACCTTGTTCAAGGCACTGATATTGACGTTATGGTTTCTCCGACTCAAGCCTCTCTTGGGGAATTATTGCGCCACATTCGCTATGGTGACGTGGTCAATGCGCAAGAGCTCTACAGAGGTAGCTCAGAGGCGCTTGAAATTGTTGCTCACGGTTCTAAACGTAGCTCCAAGGTTGTTGGGAAGGCACTAAGCGAGATTTCTTTCCCGCAAGGTGTTTCTGTCGGTGCTTTGGTGCGTGGCGAAGGCGATGAAGCTCAAATTTTAATGGCAGAGCCCGATTTGGTCGTCGCTGCCGAAGACCACTTGATCTTATTTATTCCGAATAAGAAGATGATTCCCCGCATTGAACAACTCTTTGCGGTTGACGTTGGATTCTTCTAACAAAATATGTTGTATTCAATCAAACGACAAATTTTGCCGGTTCTCAATGCCCTTGGACCCCTCATTGTGTTCACGGGGCTGGCGATGTTGTTGCCTATCGCCATTGGCTATCGTGAGAATGAAAACACCATCTACAACTTCGGCCTCTCCAGTCTGATTTGTATCGGTAGTGGCGGAGCCATTTGGCTACTAACGCGCCGTTTTCGCCGAGAGCTTGAAACACGAGACGGCTTTTTGTTGGTTACTCTTTGTTGGCTGAGTGTGGCGCTATTTAGCTCCATCCCATTTGTATTACTCTTGCCAGAAATTTCCTACCATCGTATCTTCTTTGAAACGATTTCGTGTCTAACGACAACTGGAGCAACAGCTTTAGTAGGTTTAGAAAAACTTCCCTTATCCATTAATTATTGGCGAAGCTTATTGTCTTGGTTAGGTGGGATGGGGATCATCGTATTGGCGGTGGCCATTTTGCCGCTTTTAGGTGTGGGTGGCACTCAAATCTTTAAGGCTGAAAACACGAATCTTTTTAAAGATACAAAGCTCACTCCGAGAATTGCTGATACCGCCAAAGCCCTCTATAGCATCTATGTCTTGGCATCGATTTGTTGCGCCATCGCATATCGTTGGGCCGGCATGAATTGGGATGATGCGGTCTTATTTACGTTTACGACCATGAGCCTGAGTGGCATTGCACCTTACGACCAAAGTGTTGGGGTCTTTAACTCCTTCCCTATTGAAATGGTGACTGTCATTTTCTGCATTTTCTCGGGCTTTAATTTTTCTTTGCACTTTACCGCTTGGCGTCAACGTTCTGTATGGAGTTATTTCACAGACGTAGAGGCTCGAGCCTGGCTTCTGATTCTGTGCTTTGGGACTGCCTTGGTCTTTTCAATCTTAACGCTTCATCACACGTATCCTACGTGGGAAGCCACTTTGCGCTATTCCGTTTTTCACGTAGCCTCTATTTTTAGTACGACAGGCTATAGCACAACTGACTACAGCGCTTGGCCTTGCTCTTTGGCCTTCATTTTGCTCTTTATTAGTCTGTTTGCCTCTTGTTCTGGTTCTACTGGCGGGGGTGTCAAAATGATCCGAGTCCTTGTTTTAGTCAAGCGCGGACTGCTTACCTTAGATACGTTATTGCGCCCCCGTGACTACTTACCGTTAAAAGTCGGTAATACCCCGATTTCGGAACAATTGGCAAACACAGTCTACGCCTTCTTTGCCTTGCACTTGATGGTGATGGTCTCCGCTACCTTTGTTATTTTGCTCTCCGGTGTCGGCTTCACAGAAGCCGTCTCCACAGTCATTGCTTGCATTTCCAACACCGGTCCCGGTCTTGGAGGTGTAGGACCTGCGAGCAATTATGCAGCCTGTAACCCCACTCATCTTTGGGTCGGCTCCTTCTGT
>DBFZTP010000008.1:0-2679 GCA_048520025.1 Candidatus Aphodousia sp. | reverse complement strand
ACGAACAAAACCGTCCGTGATTTCTTGTCCGCTTTTTTGCCAAGGAAGGGCCGGTATCCAAATCAAACGTTCAAGACAAAGTGCATCAATCGCGTGATGAGCTAATGCCATATGTCCGTTATGAACTGGATCGAAAGTACCGCCAAAAAGACCGATTTTCATAGGGTAGTTAAATAAAAAGCGGAAAAAGCGAAGTGGCCTTTTCCGCTTCTCTTTAATCGATAAAGTTACTTCATCGCACGGTAGCCAATATCGGAGCGATATTGCATACCGTCAAAATGAACTTGCTTGACGCCCTCGTAAGCCTTTTGAGCGGCAGTACGAATATCGTCGCCTAAGCCCACCACGCAAAGCACACGGCCACCGGAGACAACGGTCTTACCGTCAACGGCCTTGGTACCGGCATGAAAGACCATCAAGTCAGCCGTATTGGCGGGCAATGAGGTGATTTCAGCACCCTTTTCAGGGCTTTCCGGATAACCCTTAGCAGCACAGACAACGCCCAAGGCAAAGCGAGGATCCCATTGAACCGTCACTTCGTTGAGTTTGCCGTCGATCGCAGCTTGCACCAAGTCCACTAAAGAGGATTGCAAACGGCTCATGATCGGTTGCGTTTCCGGGTCACCCATGCGGCAGTTAAATTCCACGGTCTTCGCCGTCAACGTACCGTCCTTGTCATGACCGATCATCAAACCGGCATACAAGAAACCGGTAAAGGGCGTACCGTCTTTGGCCATGCCTTCAACGGTCGGCAAAATGATCGTGCGCATGACGAGATCATGCACTTCTTGCGTCACCACCGGAGCCGGAGAGTAAGCACCCATACCACCCGTGTTCGGGCCCATGTCCTTATCAAGCAAGCGCTTGTGGTCTTGGCTCGAAGCCATGGGAATCACGTGTTCACCGTCAACCATGACGATAAAGCTGGCTTCTTCGCCTTCTAAGAAGTCTTCGATCACAACGCGAGCACCGGCAGAACCGAATTTGTTGCCTTCGAGCATCATGTCGATAGCGTCATGAGCATCTTGCAAATTCATGGCAACAATCACGCCTTTACCGGCAGCCAAACCGTCAGCCTTAATGACAATCGGAGCACCCTTACGGTCAACGTAAGCGTGGGCTTCTTGAGCGTCGTTAAAGGTTTCGTAATCCGCCGTGGGCACGCCGTGGCGCTTCATAAAGGCCTTGGCAAAGTCCTTGGAACTTTCCAATTGAGCGGCAGCTTTCGTCGGCCCAAAGATCGGTAAATTTTGACTACGGAAGTAGTCAACGATGCCACCGGCCAACGGGGCTTCGGGACCGACCAATGTAAAGGCCACGTCATTGGCACGAACAAAATCGGCCAACTTTTCAAAGTCGCTTTCGGCAACGTTTTGAAGTTTGTCGCAAAGAGCGGTACCGGCATTGCCAGGAGCCACAAAAACGGTTTCAACACGTTCGTCTTGTGACAAACGCCATGCGAGCGTATGTTCGCGGCCGCCAGAGCCAATTACGAGAAGTTTCATTGTGCTAGTCCCAAAGATAATTTAATTATTCAAAAGAAGCGGTCGTATAGACTTGTTGAACGTCATCCAAGTCTTCCAAAGCGTCGATCAAACGTTGCATACGTTCGGCATCTTCACCTTGCAATTCGGTTTCGTTCAAAGCCTTCATCGTGACTTCAGCCATTTCAGGCGTCATGCCGGCAGCTTCAAAAGCGTTGTTAACGTCTTCAAAAGCGCCCGGTGCGCAAACAACTTCAATGCCGCCTTCTTCATCGGTGATCACGTCATCGGCACCGGCTTCCAAAGCAACGTTCATCACGTCGTCTTCGGTGTACTTGCCCGGAGCAAAGAAGAATTGACCGCAGTGCGTAAACATGAAAGCCACGCAACCGTCGGTACCCAAGTTACCGCCGTGCTTACTCAAGATGTGACGAACGTCAGCCACCGTACGCGTACGGTTATCCGTTGCCGTATCAATGATCACGGCAGCGCCGCCCACGCCATAGCCTTCATAACGGATTTCTTCAAAGTTCACGCCTTCTAATTGACCAGAGCCCTTCAAAATGGCGTTTTTGATCGTGTCCTTCGGAACGTTAGCGCCACGAGCCTTCAATAAAGCCAAACGCAAACGGGAGTTGGAATCGGGATCAGCACCGTTGCGAGCAGCAACAATGATTTCACGAACGATCTTCGTCCAGAGGTTAGAGCGCTTAGCGTCTTGACGGCCTTTACGGTGTTGAATATTGGCCCACTTGGAATGCCCAGCCATGAAAATATCCTTTCAAAAATTTCGAAATTTGGAATGTTTTTCTTGCTCAATCACAAGAAAACTAAAAAGTTAACTTATTAATTTTACATGGCCTTGAAGGGCTTGTCTTTACGGATGTTTGAAGGTAACTTGCAGAAACTAACATTTTCGTAATCTATTTCGATTTTCTTATTATCTACACAAAAACTTTGTTGCTGTAGGATTAAACTGGGGATTTGATAGTGCTTATAAACTCTCATAGAAGGGTTCCCCTAGCGATTCCTACGCCTCTTAAACTCCACTCTATATTTCTTAACTTTTTTATGGTCAACAGACAGGTTGTTACAAGAAGCGATGTATGTATCTACTTTAACAATGTGCGTAAAACACGATTTCCCTTTTTTAATGTTTTATAAAGAAATTTAGCTACTTCCCAATGTTTTCAAG
>DBFZTP010000007.1:0-4174 GCA_048520025.1 Candidatus Aphodousia sp. | reverse complement strand
GTTTTTTTGCTTTCCAACCCCTAACTGCTATTGCCTTGACGCTAGGCAAAACGGTCACAAAAAATAGGACTAAACTCAAATTAAGGTGGATGGAAAAATCCATTTAAATACTTGGTTTTGAAAACAATTGGAGAGCAAAATGGCCCAATCCTATCATGATCAACTCGTTTCTATCCGTCGTGAACTTCACCAATTCCCTGAAGAAGGTTGGACAGAGTTCTGCACGACGGCTTTTATTACCGAACATCTCCGTCAAATGGGCTGGGAAGTCTTGTTGGGCGAAAAGGTTGTCTCCCGCAAGGACTGCTTAGGTCGCTCTGAAAAACTCGTCGCTGAAGCCATTGAAACGGCAAAAGCCCGTGGTGTCAGCCAAGCCTTGCTTGACGAAATGCAAGAACTCACGGGGTGCTGTGCCGTACTTGATACGGGTCGCCCCGGCCCCACGGTGGCTTTGCGTTTAGATATTGACTGCAATAACGTCCAAGAAAATCCCGATGCAACTCACCGCGCTTCCGCTGAAGGCTGGGCCTCTAAGCGTCCCGGTTTGATGCACGCTTGCGGTCACGACTCTCACGCCTCTTTGGGCTTGGCCATTGCACGCTGGGTGATGGAACACAAAGATGAGTTAAACGGCAAGATTAAGATCGTCTTCCAACCGGCCGAAGAAGGTGTCCGTGGCGCTGCCGGCGTTGCCGCTAGCGGCATCGTGGACGATTGCGACATCTTCCTCTCAAGCCATATCGCTATGATGGCTAAGACCGGCGAAATCGCAACGAGCCCCGTTGGTTTCCTTTGCACCACGAAGTATGACGTTACCTTCACGGGTCGCCCTGCTCACGCTGGTGTTGAGCCCAATGCCGGTTGCAACGCATTGGCCGCTGCTTGCCACGCCGTCACGCAACTTTTGGGCATTCCGCGCCACGGCTCCGGCATGACCCGTGTGAACGTGGGTCGCTTGGTGGCTGGCGAAGGCCGTAACGTGATTCCTGTGAATGCCAAGTTGGTGATGGAAGTCCGTGGTGAAACGGGTGAAATTAACCAATTCATGGCTCAACAAACGGAAAACATCATTGAAGGTGTTGCAAAGAGCTTTGGCGTTCAATACAAGATTGAAAAGATGGGCGAAGCCGTTGACCTCGTTAATGACCAAGAACTCGTCGATATGTTAGACGATGTGGCCATGAAGACCGAAGGCGTCACGAAGGTACTCCACGGGGTTAACTTTGGTGGCTCTGAAGACGCCACGATCCTCGCACGTCGCGTTCAAGCTCATGGCGGTAAGGCGGCTTACTTCGTTTTGGGTTCTAACCGTACTGGTGGCCACCACACGGCTGAATTTGACATCGATGAAAGCGCTTTGGATATTGGTTTAGCGATCTACGCCGAAATGCTCAAGCGTTTAATGCGTTAAGTTAATTCTTTTAATTAATTAGCAAAAGGGAGGGGTTTTCCCCTTCCTTTTGTGTCTAAGAAATATCTACAATTACCGTCTCTTAATAAAGGTACTTCTATGGCATCAAAAGCACTCAAAGGCATTGGTTTAGCGTCTCTGGCAGGCGTTTGCTGGGGCTCGATGGGTGTGGCTGCTCAGTACCTGATGGCTAATTGTCAATTCACGGTCATCGATCTTACGTCCATCCGCCTTTTGGGCGCCGGGATTCTTTTGGTTTTGTTGGACTTGGCGCTTCACGGTACAAAGAACGCCAAGCAAGTTTTCCAAGCCATTAACCTTCGTGATATTGCCATTTATGGCTTTATCTTGTTGGGTTCACAATCGACGTTCTTTTTGTCCATTTTTAATGCCAACGCAGCGCTCGCAACCATCCTTGTTTTAACGTCACCGCTTTTTGTTATTGCTTACATGGCCGTTGCCAAGCATCGCCCCATTAAGTTCTTGGAAATCGTCTGCCTTATTTTGGCAATGATAGGCGTTCTTTTATTGATCACAAAAGGCAGTCTTGACGCTGTGGACTTCTCGATTTTGGGCGTCCTTTGGGGGTTGGCTTCTGCGCTTTTAGGAGCCATTGCCACGATTCAACCAGGCAACGTTGTACGTCGCTTATCGGTTTTCCCCGTCATCGGTTGGGCCATGACCTTTAGCGGCATTGCCGCGTGCCTTTATAACAACCCGTTTGATACGAACGTGATTTGGAACACCATGAGTGTTTTGTGTTACTTGCACGTGGTGGTCTTTGGCACGATTGTCTCGTTTTGTAGCTTCTTAAAGAGCATGCAATACATCGCTCCTCCCGTTGCCTCGATGCTCACCTGTTTTGAACCTTTGTCTGCGGTGATTTTGTCAGTGATTTTGCTAGGAACGACTTTCACTTGGATTGAAGCGGTGGGCGCTCTCTGTATTTTGTCAACGGCGATTCTTTTAGCGAGAGCAAAATAGGATAAGTTGCTGAAAAAGCCCGGAGAAAAATCAATTCTCAGGGCTTTTTTCATAATATCTAAAAGTAATGGGCCATCCCCATCATGGCCTTGATCGCTTTGTATTCATCCTTTTCAGACCACAGCCCTCCAGATTCAACTTCAAGCTTTTCGTAACCGACGCCTGCATAAACTTTGGTTTGTTTACTGATTGGATATTGGTAGTAGGTTGCTACATCGTAGCCCTTATATTCAATGGCGTAATCTGATTGATAATCCAGCTTACTTTCGCCTTCTGCATAACCGCCACCTATCGTCAATACGCCACCAAAGGCGGACATATCGGCACCAATGGTTACTGCATAACCATCATAATCATAGAAAGATGAAAGTCCCAAACCTCTAAAAGCTCCAACCTCGTTTGCTCTCCAATAGTATTGACCTCCAAACTTGACTTTGGCAACACCAAAATCGTAGCTAGCACCAATGTTCATTGTGTACTCATCTTCTGACTCAAAAGGCTCGTCCCAAAACCAAGAAGTCTCGTTCAGATAAGAGACAACCAGACCAAAAGAGAAAGCACCATTACTATAGTTCACACCCAAAGCTGCGGGACGATCTGTCTCTGACGTATTTTCATAATCATTTTCGCCAAAACCATATTCAGCGTAAAACTTAAAACCAGCAATATCAGGAGAAACATAAGCAATACGGTTATCAGCTCGATCGTGTTCGACCATTAAGCCCGTTCCCAAACCAACACCATTACCCGTTCCGAGAGCAACATAGTTACCGGCCCAGAAACTTGTAGACCCGGCATCAGACCAAATTGAGTTAACTCGACCCGCATAAACCGTCCCAAAATTGGACTTCACATAGACGACCGATTCTCGATCAAAACCGCCTTCATCAACACCGGTGTCACTCTCAAACCCTTTTTCCAAAACAAAACCAACCGTTAAATTGTCAGAAATTTGCTCAGAGCCCTTGATACCAATGCGGCTAGGCGTCAGAGAACTGGATTCCATCGACCAATTAATTCCCTCGGCATTTGTCGAATATGAACCTGTATTGGCTTCACTCCAAATATAGTTGTGCTCCCAACTGTTCATTTGAAGCCCGGTATCGATACGCCCGTAAACCTTTACATCAGCCGCCCAGGCCGATCCTGATAACACACCCAAAACAGAAAGAGAAACCAACGTCTTTTTCATAATTTGTCCTTCCAAATAGGAGTGGTAATTGGAAACAAAATCTAATCACCATTCCATGATTTCATTCTGACGGGATTTAGTTCCTTCGCCAATCTTTTATCGATTAAAAATTCGAATTTGTTACCCATTTACAACACCGAAATACTTGCAAAAACCGATCCCTCTAAGGGCGCATTTGATTTACTTGGCATAAAAAATTTGGCACCAAACTTTAAATCAAGATTGGTGCCTCATTTCATATGGCAACGTCTGTTGCCTCTTGCGACTTTTTGTAGTCCTCAATCCAACGTCTAGCGGTTCTCTTAGAAATTTCATGGCGTTTTGCCAATTCCGTTATCGATGGATTTGTTTCTAGATAGTCATTAATGACTTTCTGACGAAACTCCAAACTGTAAGCCTTTTGCTTCGCCCTTGGACTCATTAGGTCGGATTCGTAATACCCGAGCTTATATTGGGCATACCACTCTCGAACGGTATAGACAGACAAATCCAAAACCGTTGCACAGGTTCGGTAGCCGTGGCCTAATTCAAAGATGTTATAGGCTATCTTTTTAAGGTAATCGGGTTTGGTAAGACCCGGAGCGTGA
>DBFZTP010000006.1:0-1673 GCA_048520025.1 Candidatus Aphodousia sp. | reverse complement strand
CAACTATATTTTTTCTTTACCCTCATCGCATTGCGTTGGGGGTTTTCTTTTGGCAATTCTCTAAAAATTAGAAAAGCCTGAAACTTTTGTGAGTTTCAGGCTCGTCTTACATCCCTGTCGTCAATTATAGGAATTGTGCAGCGATGACCCCTGCTAACATCAAAGGAATGTTATAGACCAAGAACGTTGGCACACACGTATCCATGATGTGGCTGTGTTGACCGTCAGCATTTAAGCCACTTGTCGGGCCTAAGGTACTGTCGGACGCGGGGGAACCAGCGTCACCCAAAGCACCAGCAGCCGTGAGCAATAAGATTGTAGCCGGAGCAGAAAAACCAACAGCAGCGCAAAGCGGAACGTAGATGACGGCAAGAATAGGAACCGTACCGAAAGAGGTACCAATCCCCATCGTAACAACGAGGCCGATGAGATTAATAACAACAGCGGCTAACCACTTATTTTGCCCGATGTAAGGAACAACACTTTCAATGAGCGTCGGAACTGCTCCGGTTTCTTTTAAAATGCCTGCGTAGCCACCGGCAATTAACATGACAAAGGCGATGAAACCCATCATCGAAATACCGCTTGCCACTTGCTTATCGACTTCATTAAAGCGGAAGGCGCGACCGGCTAACATAATCGTCAAACCCATCAAGGCAGCCAACGGAAGCGATTCCAACACGATTTGAACAACCACGGCTAATACAATTGCCAATAAGGTCATCCAGTGTTTGAAACTAAACTTCGTTTCGACATTGTCCATGTCTTCCGTTCCCATAATAGGGAGGTCTTGGTATTGGCGAGGTTTGCGATAAAAGACAAAGATTGCCAACAACAAAGCAGCAAACATAGAAAGCCCTAAGATCCAAGCAACAGAGGCAACATCGTCAACGGTGGTTGCCATGCCGCTTGAAGTCATTGAATCGGCCACAATGCCTTGGAAGATTAAACCAAAACCAATCGGCAAAGAAATATAGGGAGCCGTTAAGCCAAAGCCTAAAGCACACGCCACAGCACGACGGTCAAGTTGCATCTTGTTCATTAAGACAAGCAACGGCGGAATCAAGAGCGGAATAAATGCAATGTGAACAGGGACAACGTTTTGAGATAAACACGCAATAAAAGCGATCGTCAAACAAAAAACGATGGGGCGTTCGCCCATGTGATGACTCAACCACTTCACAAGCATTTGCATCAGACCCGTGCGGGCAATGGCAATTGCAAAAGTTCCCAAAAGGATATAGGCAAGAGCGGTAGTGGCATTCGCACTAAAACCATTGGCTAAAAGTTCCATCGTTTTAGAAATGCTCAAACCGCCACAAAGGCCGGCTGTGATGGCTGCGATGATCATAGACAATAAAACATTGAGTTTGAACAGGCACAGCGCGCATAGCACAATGACCGAAACAATAATGGGGTTGAAAAGGATATCCATTTTTTTTCTCTTTCAAAGTAGATTTAGAGGGATAAATCTACGTTACCACCGCAAAGAGACGGTGGATACAGGCGTAGTACCTAGAAAAGAGGAAATTGGTGAATTACCCTCGAGTGAACTCGAGGGCTTCATGGGACCTGACTGAATCGGTATGATTCAACCCTTTCGCGCAGGCACTGTCGCTGAACAGTATCGCCTGCGAGGAACTCTTTACCCATTCTAGACCATTCCGGCCCGC
>DBFZTP010000005.1:0-1234 GCA_048520025.1 Candidatus Aphodousia sp. | reverse complement strand
CTGCTACTGTTGCCGCCTTTGCTACGCCTGCCATGGCTTTAGAGGGCTCTGTGGGTGTTGGTGTTCACGCCTTTGATTTTGGCTACCGTGGTATGGATATCGAAACGTATCCCGTGCCCGCCGTATCCGTCGAAACCGATCACCTCTACTGGATCGGTTTTTCTGCCGGTGCTTACCTTTTAAAGACGGACAACCATCGTGTGCGTTTGGGTGTGTCTTACATGCCGACCGAATTTGATGCCGGTGACAGTGACAATCGTCAAATGAAGATGTTGGATGACCGTGACGCCAGCGTCTTTGCCAACATCGCCTACGCTTGGCACACCGATTTCGGTATTTTGAACGTGGATTTCGGTGGTGATATCTCCGGTAAGAGCGACGGTTTGAAGGCCGATGTGAGCTACTTAAAGCGCTTCGGTTTCGGCCGTTTGGGCATCACCCCGCAAGTGGGTTTTGTGTGGACAAACGATAAGTTTAACGACTACTACTATGGCGTCTCTAAGAAGGAATCTGCCAAGAGTGGCATTGCTGCCTACAATGCCGATGGCGGTGTCTCTCCCTACGCCCGTGTTGTTGCAGACTACTTTGTCACCAACAACATTATGGTTTATGCAGAAGCCTCGGCTCGCTCTTACAGCAAGGAAATCAAAGACAGCCCCATGATGGAAGATGACATCATGTACGGCTTTGGCTGTGGTGTGAGCTATCTCTTCTAAGCGCTAAAGAGAAAAGACACAAAAGTGGACTCGTCAAAAAGCGGGTCCATTTTTTTTGTTGAGAGGTTTTGAAGGAGTTATCGACAACGCTTTGAACAAAAATTGTGTGTAAAGCACAAACTGAGACGAAAGACTTTTGAACGCTTATAGAAACAGCCGTAAAACCATCGATTTCAATCGATGGATAAAAGGCGCAAATCCGAAGGATTTGTTAGATATTAAAAAAAACATTTAGAAGTATTGAATTTGAATATTGAGATTTGATAGAATCAATTCATGACCTTAAAAGCCTATCGATATCGACTCTATCCTAACGCTGTTGAGCAAAACAAACTTGCTCAACATTTTGGTTGTACGCGTTTGGTTTTTAATCTCTATCTTGAAGCAAATCAAAAAGCATACAAAGAAACGGGTAAGGGGATTAAACCTTACACCTTCATCGTTTCGCTTCCCCAACTCAAAAAATCTGAAAAATTTTCGTTTCTTAAAGAGGTGAATTCTCAATCGCTTCAATCGTC
>DBFZTP010000004.1:0-22679 GCA_048520025.1 Candidatus Aphodousia sp. | reverse complement strand
ATCCCTAATTGAGTACTACACCTTACTTTTCATTTTTTTAAAGCAAAAAAATCGGCCACCCAAAGTGACCGACTTTCCGTTAAGAAAATAGAAATTACTTGACAGGACGAGCTTCAAAAACTTCCAATTCAAGCTTCGTGTAGCCCTTGTCGATTTCAGCAGAAATTTCAACCAAGGCGTCTTTTTTCACATGAGACCAGTTGCGGTCATCATCTAACTCACAGGCAATCGTGTCGCCATTGGTATCGGTGAATTCATACAATTCACGACCCAACTGCTTGGTAAAGCGCCCCTTTAACACAACCATCTGTTCATCACGACCTTTGTCGCGAATCGCTTTGACAGAGGTTAATTGATCAACGGTAAAGCCTTGCGGGGCAGTTCCCGCAGCAGGTTGATTGGCAAAACCCTGGGGTTGAGCGGCATTGGCAGCCAAAGGCATCACAACACAAACGGCAGCCGTCAATAGAACTTTCTTTAGCATTAGTCGCTCCTTTTCTCTTTAAGTCACTATTTACAAATTCGAGTGTATGAAAAAATTGTTTTCGTAGGTGTAACGAAGAAAAGAAGTGATTTACAAAATGTTTCCAGACTTCATACCGTCAAGACATAGAAGACTTTAACTCGCACCTTGATTCTTTTGCGTATGGAAAACTTCGCTTCCATCAATGCCTTCTCTTGGCGGCAAACCGACAATACCTGCCACCGATCTTTCATACATCGCAAACTCTTCTTGCATCTGCAGGGCGTACCATTCAAGGAAAATACGCACACGGCGAATATGCCAATTGCTTCGCGTGGTCACAATAAAACACTCCTCTGGCTGCTTCATCCACCCCGGCAAAATGGGCACTAAACGTCCGGCCACAATGTCTTCGTAAATTTGCACCAAGGGCATATCAACAGCCACGCCCATGTCGTTTAAGAGTGCCTCACGAATAGCCGTAATGTCCACCATTCTGACAACACGATCCAAAATCAAAGGTACTTCTTGACCACGTCGAACCAGGGTTTTAGTTTCTTTGCGAACGGGGCCCGAGTACACATAAACCGTGTGATTCATCAAGTCTTTGGGTAAAAGAGGCATCCCATGTTTAGCAATATATTCCGGGGTTGCGACCGGCAAATAAACGTTGCGACCTCGGTTCATGTACGTGAGCCCCGGTAACGTCGGTTCCCCCGTCAAAACCCCCACTTCACAAAGACCTTTAGCGATATCGTCTTCTTTCATCCCAACGACAATGTCCACAGAAATATTGGGATAGATTTCTTTGAACTTGGCCAAAAACGGTGTCAAGCGACGCGTGGCGAACCCAGGAGGGGCCGATAAACGCACGTGACCTTGCATCGCCGCAGCGTCGGCCGTTAACGAGTCAATGAGTTGTTGGTGAGTTCTCAAAAGAGGCTCCATCCGGGTCAAAGCTTTTTTACCGGCTTTGGTGAGCTCCATCGGACGGCTATGATGCACAACCAGTGACTGACCAATCCCTTTTTCCAACGCCGTAATGGCCCGGGAAATCGTTGAGGGCTCCATCTCCAGCGCTTGCGCACAACTGCTCACCGTTCCCAACTTAGCAAAGGTGACAAAAATACGCCATGCGGTTAAATCATCTAAACGAGAGCTCATGAGTAGAAACCCTAACTTAAAGAAATTCAATTACTTAGGAGTGTACATCAGAGTAAGAAGAAATCTCAACAGATTGCGCTTCACGCAAACTAGTTTTGCGCGAGTTGACTATTCATCCGATCAGGGCTGTGTCAAACTTTAAGCACGAAAACTCTTAATCGTCGAATTTCTATGAGGAGAAAAGCGTGAGAGACGAATTTTTCTGGCTCGGCCAAATGAATAAAGCCACGGTGGTGACGAACACCCGTTTGGGTCTTCTGTCTACCGATTTAGCCAAAAAAGCCGCTGCCGGTATTCAAACGGTATTGGATTCCGGTGTGGATCCTGAAAATCGCGTAAAGCGCGTCATTCAATTTGAACCGAAGCTCATCGCCGCTGCCGGCCCCGAAGTAACGGTCATTCATGTGGGTCGTTCCAGCCAAGACATGCACTCGACCTATCGTTCTGCCATGATGCGTGATCACGTGCTTCGTCTTGCCAACAGCCTCACCACGGTCATGAATCGCTTGATCGAATTGGGTCAAGAACATAAAGACACGATATTGCCGAGCTACACCAACGGTGTGGCCGCACAACCGACTTCTTTTGCTCACTACCTCTTGGGCTTTCTCGAGGGCTTCAAGCGTGACCACGAGCGTTTGGTGGAATTTTACGATCGCTTAAACGTTTGCCCCATGGGCGCTTGCGTTTTAAACGGTACGGGCTGGCCCCTTGACCGTGACGGTATGGCAACGCGCTTAGGTTTTGATAAGCCCACCCGCAATGCTTTTGACGCCACGCAAATCTCCATGACGGATCTTCCGGTTGAATTGGCTCAAATTCAATCGAGCATCGGTCTTCATGTCGGTCACTTCATCGCTGACATCATGACGCAATACGCTCAACCGCGTCCTTGGATTTTGCTCGCTGAAGGTAACACCTATGTGTCCTCTGCCATGCCGCAAAAGCGTAACCCCGGTTTGATGATCAGTGTTCGTGGTTACGCAAGCGACGTGGTCTCTGATGCCATGTCCGTTTTGACGCGTGCTCACAACACCAACACGGGCATGATTGACGGCAAGAGCACGAAGATTCATGCCGGCATCATTGATGACTCCATCAAGATGCTTGAAAACCTCATGAAGGTTCTCAATTCGCTCGTTATCAATAAAGAACGTGCCATTGAAGAATTAAATCTCGACTGGACGGCCAGCCAAGAAATCGCCGACCGTTTGATGCACGACCATAAGGTGCCCTTCCGTATCGGTCACCATGTCGCAAGCAAAATGGTGGGCTACGCACGCGCCAATGGTATTTTGCCTTTGACCTTCCCCTACGCCGAAATGCAACGCATCTACAAGGAAGTCATTGAAACCGAATACCCCGAAGGCGATCACACGTGCCCGATGTCCGAAGAAGAATTCAAGGCTGCCCTTGATCCTCGCGACATTATCAATAACCGTAAGACCTCTGGCTCTGCTGCTCCCAAGGAAGTCAGCCGTATGCTCGAGGAATTAACAGCCGAAGTAGCGGCATTTACCCTTTGGTCAAAGCAAAAGAGCGAAGCCATTGACGCTTCCATCGCCAGCCTTGACGAAGAATTTCAATCTTTTCTTAAATAATCGGAGATAACTATGCTAGCTCTCTTTGCTGTTATCGTCACCGTGATTGCGGGTTGGGCGTTGATTAAACGCTACCAAACGCACATGGTGCTCCTTTTCGCCGGCTTGGCAATTTTCCTTGCTGCCATTGCCTTGGGCGAAACCTCTTTCCTTCCGAAGGGTGTGAAGCCCTCCGGCTTTGTCGGCTTTGACGTGATGGCACTCTTAAAAAGCATCGGTACGAAACAAAGCGCCGGGATTGGTTTCCTCATTATGACGGCCGGTGGCTTTGCCGCTTACATGGATAAGATCGGTGCTGCTCGCGCTCTCGTGAACGTTGCCGTTAAGCCCTTAGCCATGTTAAAGGCCCCGTACCTCGTACTCGTGGGTGGTTACCTCGTCGGTCAAACGCTCGTGATGGTGATCCCGTCTGCTGCAGGTTTGGCTATGTTGCTCCTCGTTGCCTTGTTCCCGATTCTTCGTGGTGTGGGCGTTTCTGCCGCTGCTGCCTCTGCCGTTATCGGTACGTCTGCCGGTATGACCTTAGGACCAGCCGCAGGGACCGCTAACCTTGCTGCTAAGACCGCAGGCCTTGATCCGATTATCTACTTCGTTCAATGCCAATTGCCGGTTGCTATCCCAACACTTATCGCCGTTTGTATTTGCCACTACTTCGTGCAAAAGTACTACGACAACAAAAACGATGACGTCTACGCTGAAGCCACGGAAGCCAAGAAGACCGAAGCACCTGAAGTGCCGGTTTGGTACGCCATTTTCCCGTGGTTGCCTGTCGTTTTGATGATCGTTTTCAGTAAGCTTGTTGTGACGAGCATCAAGATTGATACGGTGGCTGCATTGCTTCTCGTTTGGATCTTGGTTGTCGTCGTTGAATTGATTCGCTTGCGCGATCCCAAGCGTGTACTCAAGGACGCCGTCACCTTCTTCCAAGCCATGGGTAAGATGTTTGCCGGTATCGTCTCCTTGATCATTTGCGCTGAATTCTTCGCTAACGCTCTTAAGGTCTCCGGCCTTATCACGATGCTCATCGACTCCGCTCAAGGTGTGGGCGCCGGTATGAACTTCATGACGATCATCTTGACGTCCATCGTCGGTTTGGTCACGTTCTTGACGGGTTCCGGCGTGGGCGCTTACTCGAGCTTTGCTGCTCTTGCTCCTGATGTTGCCACCGGTCTCGGTGGTACGGTGACGTCGCTTGTGACGCCGATGCAATTTGCTTCCGGTATGTTGCGTGCCATGAGCCCGGTTGCCGGTGTGATCATTGCCGTTGCCGGTGCTGCGGGCGTCTCTCCGATGGCGATCGTTCGTCGTACGGCCGTCCCGATGTTAGTCGGTATGGTTGTAACCATCATCGCTAACGCTATCTTCTTAGGTTAATTTTTTAAACATCAACCAAAGACATAGACTTCGGCCACCTCGAAAATGAGGTGGCCGTTTTTTATTACTAATTGAGAGAATCAAGTTATTTTTTCTTGCTACTAATTACTGCTAACTACTACTAATCATAATTAGTAGCAAGATTAGCAAGGTGTCAAGAAGTATTTTTAGATCTGCGAAAGAAAGAAAAAAAAAGGTTGAAACCAAATCAATGATCTCAACCTTCCCTTTAATCAGAACAGTGATTAGCTGATTCTGCTTACTCCCATTCGATCGTGCCCGTGGGCTTCGGCGTCAAGTCAAAGACCACACGATTAACACCTTCAACTTCGTTGGTGATACGTTGCGTGATGTGTTGCAACAAAGCAAACGGTACATCTTCAACCGTAGCGGTCATGGCGTCAACAGTGTTGACGGCACGAATGATCACAGGCCAAGCGTCCGTGCGCTTGTTGTCCTTCACGCCAACGCTCTTGAAGTCAGGGATAGCCGTAAAGTATTGCCAAACCTTACCTTCCAAACCGTTCTTAGCGAATTCTTCACGCAAGATAGCGTCAGATTCACGAACAGCTTCCAAACGATCACGCGTGATAGCACCCAAGCAGCGAACGCCAAGACCCGGACCCGGGAAAGGTTGACGATAAACCATGCCATCGGGCAAACCGAGGGTCTTACCGACCATGCGGACTTCGTCCTTAAAGAGCAATTGCAACGGTTCAACCAAACCGAATTGGAGGTCTTCAGGCAAGCCACCCACGTTGTGGTGAGCCTTGACACCGTGACTTTCCAAAATGTCCGGATAAATCGTGCCTTGAGCCAAGAATTCGATGCCTTCTTGCTTACGAGCTTCTTCTTCAAAAACGCGGATGAATTCAGCACCAATCACCTTTCGCTTGGTTTCAGGATCAGCAACACCAGCCAACTTATCCAAGAAGCGGTCAACGGCGTCAACATAAACCAAGTTGGCGTTCATTTGGTTACGGAAGACTTCAACCACTTGTTCCGGTTCGCCTTTGCGCAACAAACCGTGGTTAACGTGCACGCAAACCAATTGTTGGCCAATGGCCTTAATCAACAAAGCGGCAACGACAGAAGAGTCAACACCACCAGACAAAGCAAGCAAAACCTTCTTGTCACCGACTTGTTCACGGATCAACTTCACTTGTTCTTCAATGAAAGCCGTAGCCAACGCTTCATTGTTGATGCGTTGCATGCTTTCGGGACGAACGATAGTGGACATCGGAATACTCCTAACAAATTAAAAGAAAACTTCCCATATCCTCATAAATCACTAGGGTTTACGAGGAAATCTATCTAACCTTTCGATTATAACAAGACACGAAATCTTGAAAAAGAAAAGGGCACAGATTTTTTCAATCTGCAACCCTTTTTCTTTAACTCATTGAGCCCAACGGCTCAAAAAGACTATTCCCATTCAATCGTGGCAGGCGGTTTACCGCTGATGTCATAAACCACACGGTTAATGCCGCGTACTTCATTGATGATGCGGTTAGAAACCTTACCCAAAAGTTCATAGGGTAAATGAGACCAGTGAGCCGTCATGAAGTCAGACGTTTCAACGCAACGCAAGCTCACAACCCATTCATAGGTGCGGCCATCGCCCATAACGCCCACGCTCTTAACCGGCATAAAGACCACGAAGGCTTGGCTGACCTTGTCATAAAGACCGGCTTCACGCAATTCTTCAATAAAGATCGCATCGGCTTCACGCAAAAGGTCGGCGTATTCCTTTTTGACTTCACCCAAGATGCGTACACCCAAACCCGGACCCGGGAACGGATGACGGTAAACCATTTCAGCGGGCAACCCTAACGTGATCCCCAATTCACGGACTTCGTCCTTGAACAAATCACGCAACGGCTCTAAGAGCTTCAGGTGCAACGTTTCGGGCAAACCACCCACATTGTGGTGGCTCTTAATGGTCTTAGCCTTCTTCGTCTTGGCACCGGCCGATTCAATCACATCAGGATAAATCGTGCCTTGAGCAAGCCACTTGGCTTGCGTTAACTTGCCGGCTTCTTCTTGGAAGATTTCCACAAATTCGCGACCGATGATCTTGCGCTTTTGTTCAGGATCATTCACCCCTTCCAAAGCTTTCAAGAAACGCGTTTCTGCGTCAACCACAATCAACTTCAAGCCCATGTTCTTTTGGAACGTTTCTTCGACTTGTTGGCGTTCGTTCTTACGCAAAAGACCGGTATCAACGAAAACGCAGGTAAGCTGATCGCCAATGGCTTCATGAATCAAAGCGGCAGCCACCGAGGAGTCAACGCCACCCGAGAGGCCCAAAATAACTTCTTCTTCACCCACTTCTTCACGAATCTTTGCGATGGCTTCCTTGGCATAGTCACCCATGATCCAAGAAGGTTCAGCCTTACAAATATCGAGAACGAAGCGATTTAAAAGATCACGACCCTTGACGGTGTGCGTGACTTCCGGGTGGAATTGCACGGCATAAAACCCGCGCTTTTCATCGCACATCCCGGCAATGGGGCAAGAGGGCGTGGAACACATCACTTCAAATCCGGGCGGGATTTGAGTGACCTTATCACCGTGACTCATCCAAACCTTGAGGATGGAGTCGCCTTCTTCGTTTTTAAAATCTTCAATACCGTCAAACAAACGGTTATTGGCGTGAGACTTCACTTCAGCGTAGCCGAATTCACGCTTACCAATATTTTCAACCTTGCCACCCAATTGTTGAGCCATGGTTTGCATACCGTAGCAGATCCCTAAAACAGGAACGCCGGCTGAGAAAACGGCTTCGCTTGCTTGGTCATTATTTTCTTCGTAGGCGCTCATGTGAGAGCCCGACAAAATAATGCCTTTGGGGTTGAATTCGCGAATAAATTCTTCGCTGACATCGTTGGGACAAACTTCGCAGTACACGTGAGCTTCACGCACGCGACGTGCGATCAACTGCGTGACTTGAGAGCCGAAGTCAAGGATGAGAATACGATCATGAGCCATGATTTTTTGGCCTTTCTATGTGGTTAAAACCAGAAAAAGCGCGAAATGTTTCGCGCTTTTTCTTAACTAATCAAGATTAGTGTTCTTGACGGTAGTTCGGAGCTTCCTTCGTGATACGAACGTCATGGACGTGGGATTCACGCCAGCCGGCGGCCGTGATTTCGACGAATTCTGCACGATTGCGCATTTCGTCAATCGTAGCACAACCGCAGTAGCCCATGGAAGAGCGCAAGCCACCGATCATTTGATAAACGATTTGAGCGAGCGGGCCCTTGTACGGAACCATACCTTCGATACCTTCCGGAACGAACTTGTCGATGTTACCGGAATTGTTGTCTTGGAAGTAGCGGTCTGCAGAACCCTTGCTCATAGCGCCAAGGCTGCCCATGCCGCGGTAGCTCTTGAAGGAGCGACCTTGGTAGAGAACCACTTCACCCGGAGCTTCATCGGTACCGGCGAACATACCACCCATCATCACGGCATTGGCACCGGCTGCGATAGCCTTAGCAATGTCGCCAGAGAAGCGGATACCGCCGTCAGCGATCAACGGAACGCCCGTGTCCTTCAATGCGTCAGCAACCGTAGCAACGGCCGTGATTTGCGGAACACCGACACCGGCAACGATACGGGTCGTACAAATAGAACCCGGGCCGATACCGACCTTAACGCCGTCAGCACCGCGATCGACCAAAGCCAAAGCGGCTTCAGGCGTAGCGATGTTACCACCGATCACTTGCAAGTCGGGGTAGTTCTTCTTAACCCATTCAACGCGATCGAGCACGCCCTTGGAGTGACCATGAGCCGTGTCAACCACGATCACGTCAACACCGGCGTTGACCAACAATTCAATACGTTCTTCCGTACCAGCACCAACGCCAACAGCAGCACCAGCCAACAAGCGACCATGAGAGTCCTTAGCGGCATTGGGGTGCAAACCGGCCTTGATGATGTCCTTAACGGTCATCAAACCAGAGAGGTTGAAGTCAGCGTCAACAACCAACACGCGTTCAACGCGGTGTTCGTGCATCAAGCGCTTGGCATCGTCCAAGCTTGCGCCTTCGCGAACCGTCACCAAGCGTTCAGCCGGCGTCATGATTTGAGAAACAGGGATGTCCATGCGCGTTTCAAAGCGCAAGTCACGGGAGGTGACCATACCCAAAACCTTACGGCCGTCAACCACCGGAAGACCGGAGATGTGACGTTCACGGCTAACACGCAACACTTCGCCAACGGTCATGCCAGGCGTAACAGTGATGGGGTCAGCAACCATACCGGCTTCGTGACGCTTAACGCGAGCCACTTCAGCGGCTTGTTGCTTAGCCGTCATGTTCTTGTGGATGAAACCGACGCCGCCTTCTTGAGCCAAAGCAATGGCCAAGCCAGATTCCGTCACGGTGTCCATAGCAGCGGAGACCATCGGAATGTTCAAGCTTAAGTTGCGGGTGATTTTGGTGGTGAGGATCGTGTCTCGAGGAAGGATTTCCGAGTGAGCCGGAACGAGAAGCACGTCATCGAAGGTAAGAGCCTTCTGTCTAATACGCATGTTAACCTCTGTCGAAAAAAAAGAAAAGGAATTCGGCACTCGCCACTAAGTGGCGTTTTTAGATTAACAATGCATTTTACCCTATTTGAAACACTTTGGGCAAAAAAATTAAGTTTTTTTGCTCATACGCAAAAAACTTTTCCGATTAACTAGAAAAGTCTATGCTTTCCGCCATAGCGCCCCATCGCTAAGGCTTTATTTTCTGAGTGATTTTTCTCTTCACGAAGACGACGAGCCGTCATCGGATCAACGGTTAAAGGCGGCAAAATTTCAACCCGATCCCCGTCAACCAAAAGGCGATCAGCCTCGCAGCGCTCATTCCAAACAGCTAACGTATGCTTTTGAGAAGGCGTTACACCGGCAGCTTTTAAAGCATCCGCAACACGAGCACCATCGGCGAGTTCGAGTTCCGTGAGTTGAACTTGATCAGCATTAACGAGAGCGACAAAAATATGCATCTTTTCCACCTATTGAGAATCAAAAAAGTTTAGCGAAAATCCCAAACCTCTTCAAACCTTCTCTATTTTTCGTTTTCGAATAATTACAACAACGCATTAAAAAGAGGTCTCTTAATTGCTAAAATGATGTGTTCTAAATCAGTTTTATTAATTGGAAAACATGGCCAATATTGTTAATCGCAAAGCCCTCTTTGATTACTACATTGAAGAGAAGATTGAAGCCGGGATGGTTCTTCAAGGCTGGGAAGTCAAATCGATCCGTGAGGGTCGCGCTCAAATTAAAGAAGCCCACATCATTATTCGTAATGGTGAGCTCTTTTTATTGAACGCCCACATTACGCCCTTGAAGACGGCAAGCACCCATGAAAAAGCCGATCCCACGCGTCTTCGTAAGCTTTTGATGCATACTCGAGAAATCGACAAATTCACGGGAAAGGTTGAACGCGCCGGTTTCACTCTCATTCCGCTGGATATGCACTTCGTTCGCGGTCGCGTGAAATTGACCGTGGGTCTTGCCAAGGGTAAGCGCCAATACGAAAAGCGTGAAGACGAAAGCAAAAAGCAATGGGAACGCGATCGTCAACGCTTGCTTAAGACTCGCAATCGTTAAAATTAAGGGGAAGCACATTGGCCTCCCCTATTTTTTTTGTAAGCTACAAACGCTTATTCTTCTTTAGCGTCTTCGCCCTTTTCTTCTTCCTTAGCGCCTTCTGCTTTCGGATCACGGAAGTGAAGGTCAAAGCCCACTAACAATTCCGTCCAGCGCTTCCACAAGAGCAACATTTCCGGAGCGGCGTCTTCGCCGAACGGTTCAATGCCTTTACCGGCCAATTCAAAAAGTGTGTTATAGACTTCAGCCATGAAAACAGCAAAAGCCGAATAGATCAACGTGGTGTTGTCTTCGGGCAACTTGCCGCCGGAGGCTTGGGCCAATTCGTTACCGAGTTTGAAGCGCAAGTTCCCTGCCAAACCATTCGGATACCACTCAGCATCAATTTCAAATTGTTCGTTCTTACCCGTAAAGGTCGCACCCAACCAATTCAAAACCTTGCGATCGATTTCATCCATCTTCTCTTCGGTCAATTCACCCTTGTCAGCGGCCACCGCACGTTGGTGCATGTCCATCATGAATTGACTTAAAATCGCACCCGTAATGCTCGGATGACGAAGCGGGCGCTTTTCGCATTCGCTTTGACAGCCCTTGCAATCACCATTACAGCTCATTGTTTACTCCTTAATTATTAAAGTCACTTGCCACGGGTGCTCCCGTCAAGCGCAAGCTCCACAAATCAACGAAAGCTTCAATCGCGGGATTATTGTCCAATCCCGCTTGCATCGCATCGCTTTCTTTTAATACAACAAAAATTTCACTCACAAAGAACGCAAAAGCGTTAAACATAAACGCCTCGTCATCTTCGAGATCAAAGTTCGGATTTTGGGCGCTCACTTCTGCGCCAATCGTCTCTTTTAACGACGTTAACAGCATTGTTTCGTTAAATTCCGACTCGCAAGAAAAATGCTCGTTTTGCCCCATGAAAGTTTCCATCAACCAAAGAGCCAAATTCATGTTGGCTTCTTCAAGTTCTGCGATCTCCATCTCGCATTCCATGACCTGAATCACGCGCTCCCAAGTGTTCTTCACCGCTTGGAAAATGACTTCATGGGCCACAGGGTAGGACGAAATATTGGGAAGCGTTTCACGCTTGGTGGCGTATTTTAACGGACAGGTCACCGTCTTAGTCCTCGAAAGTCACGGGATCGGTTTCACGAAGACCCAACATGCGTTCAGCCCACATCACACAGAGGCGCTTACCTTCATCTTGGAAGTTCATCGTGTCCATATGGTGCGCAACCACCTTCATCAATTGATAGCAGTCACAGACAAACTCATAGGCCACCGTTTGCAAGATTCCACGGGTATCTTTGATATCTTCCGGTTTAACGCCCACTTTGTCTAAGCGCTCTTTCATGAAAAGCTTTAAGTAACCGGCTAACGGATCACCTGTCCAGTGGGGCTTAGGAATAAATTGCTCGTTCTTACCGGCTAAAACGGCGGCTAAAAACGCCGCAGATTGTTTATCCATCGCAATGGCTTCTTCGCTTTTGAGTTCGCCATTTGCGACCATCTTGCTTCGACGCGTGACGTCATAGAGCACAACTTCAAAGAGTTGCGTCAAAATATCTTTATCAGCGAGGTCAAACTGAGCCATGACTTGTTGTTCTTGGGCTTGATCGGCCATTTATTCTTCTCCAAGGAAGTAGTGAATCCACTTCGACTTTAAGGCATCACAGCGCAACTCAAACACTTCTTGCGTTTGTTCTTCTTCATGCACGGCGGTCAATAATTGTAAAAACTCTTCAGCCATCGTTGAAATCACGATCAACATAACGACGTTGGGATCTTTTTCTTGCGCAATATCGCCATCGACTAATCCCAACGGGACAAGCGTGTCGACCAAACGTTTTGCAAGCACTTCAAGTTGCAAATGATCGGGAACAATGACACCCTCATACTCTTGAGAAAAACACGCTAAAAGATCAATGGAGCCTTCCATTAACGATTCTGAAGCCTTGTGTTCATCATCGATTTCCGTTGCATCAAAGACCGTTAAGAAAAAACGATCAAATAAGGCTTGCATGACCTCAAGGTCACCCAGATTAACGGTGGCTTGTGCTTGCATCACAAAGCTCCTAAAAGTTTTTCAACAAACGCTAATTCTAACAAAAAGCGCGGTCGCTCCCAATGGAAGATGACCGCGCCCATTTTGTATGTTTCGGATTACTTCAAGCGATCGACCAAGTTCGTCACTTGAGATGTCGGTACCACCTTATCGGCTACTGCCGGATCCGTTTGACGCATGATGCTCATCGCAGAGGCAATCATGCTGCCCATATCGTTTAAGTTACTCGGCAACAAAATCGTATTACCGGTCTTGGCAACTTGAGCAAAGGCGTCCACGTATTGTTGAGCAACCTTCAAGTTCACGGCATCCATGCCGCCGGGCGATTGCGTGGCTTGAGCAATTTGACGCAAGGCTTCAGCCGTAGCCGTAGCAATCGCTAATGTTGCGGCGGCTTCACCTTCAGCCTTATTGATAGCGGCTTGCTTTTCACCTTCGGACTCGGCAATGGCAGCTTCTCTGGCACCGGTTGCCAAGTTAATTTGTTCTTGCTTACGACCTTCAGAAGCCGCCACCACAGCACGCTTTTCACGCTCAGCCGTAATTTGTTGTTGCATGGCTTGCAAAATCACCGCAGGCGGCGTCAAGTCCTTAATTTCGTAACGCAACACCTTAACACCCCAGTTAAGAGCAGCTTCATCAATCGCGCTCACCACCGACTGGTTAATCAAATCACGTTCTTCAAAGGTTTTATCCAACTCCATCTTACCGATCACGCTACGCAATGTCGTTTGAGCCAATTGCGTGATGGCAATGATGTAGTTACTCGTACCGTAACTGGCACGCTTGGGGTCTGTCACTTGGAAAAAGAGCACGCCGTCAACGGACAATTGCGTATTGTCCTTCGTGATACAAACTTGGCTCGGCGTATCCAATGGCACTTCTTTTAAGGAATGCTTATAGGCCACACGGTCAATAAACGGAATCACCACGTTAAGACCGGGCGAGAGCACGGCGTGGAATTTACCCAGACGCTCAACCACCCAAGCCGATTGTTGAGGGACTACTTTAATGGCTTGGAATGCGAAAACGCAGGCCAATGCCGCCAATGACAATGTAAACGTCAAAAATCCGTCCATGACTGAACTCCTAGCGAATTAAATCTTTTTCAGAATGAGCGTGTTGCCACGCACTTCAACAATTTGGTGCAAACCTGTTTCAAGGTTGTCGGTATCGACAGCGACGGCATCCCATTGAGCTCCACGATATTGAACACTCGTGCGCCCCTTTTCCTTCCATGCTAACACTTCAACCGCTTGACCTTCGTCTAAATTTTGTAAAGCATGCGCTTGCTCATCGCTTTTCGTTTTAATCGAACGAATGCGACGCACCCAAACAGAGCCGATTAAAGAGACTACCGCAAAAGCAATGACTTGCCACTCGACCGAGAAGTTCATGTACGCTGCCAAAGATCCTGCGCAGGCAGCGATCGCTAAAACCAATAAGTAAAAGGTCGTGAGCATCAGCTCTAAGATGCCTAAAATCGCAGCGCAGATGAGCCAAATGATTGTTGCACTAAATGTCATTAATTAACTCCTTGTATCGAAGTCATTGAGTCAATACCTATTCTTTGATTGTATCGCAGTCTTTACTCGTTGCGGGCACGCTGAACTCGCATTAAGGCCACACTGATATTGAGCATGTTTTTCGCTATTTCGTTGCGCAAATCCATGCAAACAACGTTGTCCATCACAACGCCATCACCCGTTTTAAAGAAATCTCGATCGCCGTCATTAGAAATCAACACAAGAATTTGTACGAAAGGATTAATCACTCGGATTTCATCCACAATTCTTCTTTCCATCAATGCGTCTCGAACCGTCACAATGATCAAATCGGCTGAAGCGATCTGCGCCTGCTCAAGCACTGACGTTTGCGTTGCGTCACCCAACACAAAATGACGCATCTCCTCAGTGGAAGTCAAACGATTAATGTTTTGTTCAACAACGAAAGTTGGGTAGCCTTTATCCATCATGGCTTCATAGATAGACTTCCCCATCACATTAAAACCAATAATGACCACTTGCCCCTTGGGTTTTTGTGAGTTCCCGCTACGGTGAGCCCCCCAAACCACGGGGTTGGGTAACGGACGAGGCGGTGAAATTTTCTTCATTAACGGCTCAATTAAGCGGAAAAAGAGCGGATTTAAAGCAATACTTACAATGGCGCCGGCCAAGATTAGAGTCATCAGATCTTGAGGCATGAAATTTAACTCAACGGCCAAACCTGACAAAATAAATGAGAATTCCCCCACTTGAGCTAACCCCGCACCGATTGTGAGGGCATAACGCCAATTGCACCCCAACAGACGAACAATACCGACACTGGCTAAACCATTACCCAGCAAAATGACAATGACAACGCAAAGCACTTCAAAAGGTCGCTCAATAAGAATGCTGGGATTAAACAGCATCCCAACGCCCAAGAAAAAGATGACAGAAAAGGCATCCTGTAGCGGTAACGTATCTTGAGCCGCACGGTGAGCGTATTCACTTTCACGCATCATCATGCCCGCAAAAAACGCACCCAAAGCAAATGAAACTTTGAAAATTTCTGTTGCTCCATAAGCAATGCAAATGGCAATAGCAACAACGCAAAGCGTGAAAATTTCACGAGAACCCGTTTTAGCCGCCTTGAGCAATAACCAAGGCAGAACACGACGGCCGATGAGAACCATGGTGGCAATAAAGCCAACTATTAACATGACGGTTTGAGCTAAAGCAAAAGCCAAGTCATGAAAACTCATGGACTCCGCCCCTCGCAAATTGGCGAGCGTGGGCAACAGCACCAAAAGCAACACCGAGACCATGTCTTCAACGACGAGCCATCCGACGGCCACTTGGCCTTCACCCGACTCTAACGCACCGTGCGTTTGCAACGCCTTGACCATCACCACGGTAGAGGCACAAGACAAACATAACCCCAAGATAAAGGAAGCCATTAATGACCAGCCTGTCATGATCCCAAAGGTCATGCCTAAACCGGTTGTTAGAGTCATTTGGAAAAGAGCGCCAGGAACCGCAATGGCTTTGACACGCAAAAGGTCTCGTATGGAAAAACTCAGACCGACGCCAAACATCAAAAGCGTCACGCCGATTTCTGAAAGTTGACCGGCGAGATTCACGTCCCCCACAAAACCGGGAGTAGTTGGTGCAATGCAGACACCTGCTAACAAATAACCGACCAATGCCGGCACTCTGAATTTGTTTGCAACGTAGCCCAACAAAAAAGCTAACCCAAAGCCCCAAGCCAACGTCGCAAAAAGAGAAATATTTTCGGTCACAACAAATAATCCAATCGCAGGTCGGGTGCCCCAAACCTGCGATTATGTAGTTCCAAACGCACTTGGAAACTTAAACTAACTGCGTCGGTAGAAACCGATGGAGTAATTCAATAGGTTCTTTGCCAATTCTTTTCGAGAATCCAAGAAAAGCACATTAGGCAAAAGCGTACCATCGGCTTGCTTAAAGAAGTCGCGGTCGCCGTCCTTCGTCACCAACGCCAAGATTCGAACATCCGGATTTAAGGCACGCGTTTCATCAGCAATCTTACGCTCCATCAACGCATCTTGAATCGTCAAAACCACCAAGCTTGCTTCACCCACCATGGCTTGTTCCAAAATGGACGGGCGGGAAGCATCCCCCAACACAAAGTTGTGCTTTAACTCTTCTTCGGTAATGCGATTGACGTTTTGTTCAATCACCTTACACGGAATGTTGCGGTCAGCTAAAGACTCATAAATATCGCGTCCCATCAAATTGGCGCCCACGATCACAATGGGGCCACGTTTTTGGGTTTGATGAGAGTTTGAATGCCAAACCATCGGATCGGGCAACGGTTTTTCGGGAGCAATAATATTGAGCACCGGTTTAATCAACTTAAAGATCAAAGGATTTAAAGCGATACTGAAAATGGCGCCAGCCAAAATAAGCGTCATCCCTTCTTGCGGCAAAAAGCCTAAGGACACCCCTAAACCGCCCAAAATGAAACTAAATTCCCCGACTTGAGACAAACTTGCACCAATCGTTAAAGCATAACGCCAGTTGTAACCCAAAACGCGCACAATGGCGATACTGACGGCAGCCTTACCCAAAATAATAATGCCCAACACCGCCAAAACACGTAACGGTTCTCGGACGAGAATCGTCGGATCGAAAAGCATCCCCACACCAAGGAAGAAGATCACGGAGAAGGCGTCTTGCAAAGGCAAGGTATCTTGAGCAGCTCGGTGAGCGTATTCACTTTCTCGCATCATCATGCCGGCAAAGAAAGCACCCAATGCGAATGACACTTTAAAGATTTCGGAGGATGCGTAGGCCACGCCAATGGCAATAGCAATCACACATAAAGTGAAAATTTCGCGCGAACCGGTTTGAACGGCTTGCATCAAAGCCCAAGGCAAAATACGGCGACCAACAAGCATCATGGTGGCCATAAAGCCAACAATCAAAACACCCGTTTCTAAAAGCGTCCAAAGGAAAGCAGAATCAATCGTACCAATCGTGCCGTCTTTGACAACCCCCGCTAAAGAGGGCAACAACACCAAAAGCAAAACCGTTGCCAAGTCTTCAACGACTAACCAACCAACGGCCACTTGACCCTCACCTGACTCCAATGCACCAAAGCCCTGCAAAGCTCGAATCAACACGACCGTTGAGGCACATGAAAGACTTAAGCCAAGAATAAAGGAAGCTAAAAGGGTCCAACCCCAATAGTAAGCCAACGCTGTCCCTAAAACGGTCGCAGCTGCCATTTGCAAAACAGCGCCGGGAACAGCAACAGCTTTAACTCTTAAAAGTTCGCGAACAGAAAAGTGCAGACCGACGCCAAACATCAAAAGCGTCACCCCTAATTCTGACAACTGGCTGGCTAATGCAACGTCACCCACGAAACCAGGCGTGGTCGGAGCAATACTGACACCGGCCAACAAGTAACCCACCAACGCAGGAATACGCAAACGGCTAGCCACAAAGCCAAAAAATAAGGCTAAACATAGCCCCCAAGCCAACGTTGCAATTAGAGTAAATTCATGCACGATCTAAAACTTTTTCAAATTAAATGAGAACAACCCTTAAGTATAGGGTAAACCTTGTGTTTTTTGAATAATTGGCACAAAAAAAGCGCCTAATTTCTAATCAAGAAACTAAGCGCTTTCATAAGCTCCGAGGAGTCAACGGAGCTCGTGAATTTCTACGTGATTACTTCGTAGCTAAACGACGCCACGTATCAACCACCGTATCCGGGTTCAAGGAGATGGATTCAATACCTTCATCCATCAACCATTGAGCCAAATCTTCGTGGTCAGACGGGCCTTGGCCGCAAATACCAACATACTTACCGCGAGCACGGCAGGCACGGATGGCCATGGACAACATCACCTTAACGGCTTCGTTGCGTTCGTCAAAGCTGGCAGCCACGAGACCGGAGTCACGGTCCAAACCTAACGTCAATTGCGTCATGTCGTTGGAACCGATGGAGAAGCCATCGAAGTAGTCCAAGAACTTGTCAGCCAAAACAGCGTTAGACGGAATTTCGCACATCATGTTGAGGCGCAAACCGTTTTCACCGCGCTTCAAACCGTTGCGTTCCATGATTTCGACCGTTTGGCGAGCTTCGTCAACCGTACGAACAAACGGAACCATCAATTCAACGTTGGTCAAGCCCATCGTGTCACGAACAAACTTCATGGCACGGCATTCCATACGGAAGCATTCGGCAAACGTGTTAGCGATGTAGCGAGAAGCACCGCGGAAGCCCAACATGGGGTTTTCTTCATCGGGTTCGTAGCGATCGCCACCGATCAACTTACGGTATTCGTTGCTCTTGAAGTCAGACAAGCGAACGATCACCTTCTTGGGCCAGAAAGCAGCGGCAATCGTAGCAACGCCTTCAGCGATCTTGCTTTCGAAGAAGTCGACCGGGCTCTTGTAGCCAGCGCTCAAGCGTTCGACTGCGTCACGCAATTCACCGTCAACGTTCGGGTAGTCCAAAACAACCTTCGGGTGGATACCGATATTGTTATTGATGATGAATTCAAGGCGAGCCAAACCCACACCCTTATTCGGGATGGATTGGAATTCGAAGGCCAATTGCGGGTTACCCACGTTCATCATGATCTTAACCGGAATTTCCGGCAAAGCACCACGCTTGACTTCTTCGATTTGAACTTCTTGACGACCTTCGTAGATTCTACCCGTATCGCCTTCAGCGCAAGAAACCGTCACCACTTGACCTTCTTGAACGCTTTCAGTTGCATCGCCACAACCGACAACGGCCGGGATGCCCAATTCACGAGCAATAATAGCAGCGTGGCACGTACGACCACCGCGGTTCGTAACGATGGCGCTAGCGCGCTTCATCACCGGTTCCCAGTTCGGGTCGGTCATGTCCGTCACGAGCACGTCACCGGCTTGAACGCGATCCATTTCGCTGGCGTCTTGAACGATACGGACTTCACCGATACCGATCTTTTGACCAATAGCGCGACCTTCAGCCAACACCTTACCCTTGCTCTTTAACAAGAAGCGTTGTTGAACGTCAGAGGTGTTTTGACGGCTCTTAACCGTTTCGGGACGAGCTTGCAAGATGTAGATCTTGCCATCAATACCGTCCTTACCCCATTCGATGTCCATCGGACGACCGTAGTGCTTTTCAATGATCGTAGCGAACTTAGCCAATTCGATGACGTCTTCGTCAGTGATTGCGAATTGACGACGATCTTCGTCACGAACGTCAACCGTACGGACAGAGCGACCGGCCTTAGCGCCTTCCGGATCAAATTCCATCTTGATCAACTTGCTGCCCAACGTGCGGCGAATGATCGGGAAGTTACCGGCTTCGAGCATGGGCTTGTGAACATAGAATTCGTCAGGGTTAACTGCACCTTGAACAACCGTTTCGCCCAAACCATAGCTGGCCGTAACGAAGACGACTTGATCAAAACCGCTTTCCGTATCGAGCGTGAACATCACACCGGCAGCACCGCGGTCAGAGCGGCACATACGTTGGACACCGGCAGACAAAGCCACTTCAGAGTGCGTAAAGCCCTTGTGAACGCGATAGCTGATAGCGCGGTCGTTGTACAAGGAAGCAAACACTTCACGCATACGAGCCAACACTTGATCAATACCGACAACGTTCAAGAACGTTTCTTGTTGACCGGCAAAGGAGGCATCGGGCAAGTCTTCTGCGGTAGCAGAGGAACGAACAGCAACACTGATTTCTTCTTGGCCTTCTTTCAACCATTCATAGAATTCGCGAATTTCAGCTTCGAGCGCAGCAGGGAAGGGAGCATCTTCAATCATTTGACGGATTTCGGCACCGGCCTTGGCCAAAGCCTTAACATCGTCAACGTTGAGATCCTTCAAACGTTCATTGATGCGTTCTTCAAGATTGTTTTCAGATAAGAACAAGCGAAACGCTTCTGCAGTCGTGGCAAAACCGTCCGGCACACGAATCCCGGCGCTCGTTAATTGGCTAAGCAATTCGCCCAAAGAGGCGTTCTTACCGCCAACGCGATCGACGTCGGTCATACGCAGCTGGCTAAACGGATATACAAAACGACCTTGCGGCATTTTCTTCCCCCAAAAGAAAGATGGATTGTTAGAATAATGGAATTGTAGCGACAACCGAAACATTTCGGGTAATTTTTTGGTACAAGGACAAATGTTTAATACCATTTCATCCCCTAAGTCCACTCCTAAAAGTGGCAAACGTTCTGTTTTTATCGTTTCTGACGCCACGGCTATTACGGCTGAAACGTTGGCTCACTCGGTTTTAACTCAGTTCTCTGACCTTGAGTATGACCAAGTTCGCATGCCTTTTATCGACACGCCCGATAAAGCCATTTCCGCCGCAAACAAAATTAACGAAACTTACATCTCCACGGGTGTTCGTCCTTTAGTGTTCTCCACCTTTGTGGATGTCAATATCCACAAAACTTTCACCGAACACTGCCAAGGTTTCCGTATTGAGTTCTTCCGTAGCTTTATTAAGGAAATCGAGCAAGAAACGGGCCACAAGAGCGCTCACTCGATGGGCCGAAGCCACGTGATTGCTGATGAAGAACGCTATAACCGCCGTATCGAAGCCATCAACTACACCTTGGCTCACGATGACGGTCAAATGAACAAGGGCTTAAATGAAGCTGACGTGATTTTGGTGGGTGTGAGCCGCTCCGGTAAGACCCCGACGAGCTTATTTTTAGCGATGCAATTCGGTGTAAAGTGCGCCAACTATCCGTTAATTCCTGAAGACTTTGAACGTGGCGAATTACCCGAAGTGCTCCAAGGTATGCGCGATAAACTTTTTGGTTTATCCATTGCTCCTGAACGTTTGTCTCAAATTCGCAACGAACGTCGTCCGGGTAGCCGTTATGCTTCGCTCGATAACTGCCGCAACGAAATTCAATCTGCTGAAGATATGATGCGTCGCGAAGGCATTAAGTGGTTAAGCTCTACGAGCCGCTCCATTGAAGAAATCTCTGCCACGATCATGGCTGAACTTAATCTTCATAACGCTCACAAGATCGACTAATTTCGAGCACTCATAGCAAAAATCCTCAAAACGAATTTTTTCGCTTTGAGGATTTTTTTTAACTTCAAATGTGTATTAATACATCAAATACGTCACTGCAGCGAAGATCACCAATAGTATCAACTGCGTCCAAATCACTGGGGCCAAGGTCTTAAAGAAATCACTCTTAAAATAGTCCAC
The DNA here is from genome assembly GCA_048520025.1 of Candidatus Aphodousia sp. Lineage (GTDB taxonomy): Bacteria > Pseudomonadota > Gammaproteobacteria > Burkholderiales > Burkholderiaceae_F > Aphodousia. The sequence goes on along the minus strand of DBFZTP010000004.1, from coordinate 1,689 downwards.
CGTAATCGTCAAGCAAACGTGCGTAGGCGTAATCATTTGACCGGCAACGCCAAAGACCATGGCAATACCTGCAAGCGTCAAATCCCCCATGCTCAAAGCTGCCACAATCGGCATAACAATGGCTACGTGACCTTGAGACAAACCCGTTAACATCCCCACCAAGAAACTAATGATGGCAATAATCACAGGAATCGGCAAAGAAGAATTTTCAAAAGCAGAAACGATTTGAGCCAATAAACCCGTCGTATCCAAAATTTGAATAAAGAGCAAGATGCTAAGCACGTTAGCAAAAAGCTTCCAATCTAACGCACCGATGAAAATGTCTTTGATGGATACCGCACGGTTCATCAGCATCAAAATTGGGATCATGGACACTACCACGATAAACATGGAAACAGCAGCATTAAAGTCAAAGCCCACCATCAAGATAACGTTGGCGATCACCGGCGTCAAAGACAAAATGAAATCAACGTTGTGTTTATGAATTTCGTTGGCATCTTCCTCAACCTTTTTCAAAGACTTCACTTTCAAAGGACGAATCAAGAAAATCCAGCCAACGATGAAAGCCACAATGGTGAGCCACCCCAAGTGCAAAATCAAATCACCGATCTTGATACCCGCAATACCGCAGGCCAAAATTAAGCCCGGCACCAAGGGGCTGGAAAATTCGAAAATATGACGGAACCAGAAATTAATCCCTGCTTTTTGTTCAGCCGTGATTTCAACACCCTTACTGGCTTCTTCCACAATCGGAGCCGAAAAGCGAGCACCACCGATCGAGGGCAACAAACCCAAGAAGGCCGGCATGATGGCTAACGTAAATTTGGGGCTGGCAAACATTCGATAAAGGGCCTGAACCATACCAGCCAAGGCACCGCTCTTACGTAATTCAATCTCTAAGCAAACAACAAGATAGAGTGCGCCCACCAAATCATAGTTCCCCGGCTTGGCAAACATTTGTTTGACGGCATCCGTTAATTCTTTAATCGTCGGATCGGTGCACAACCAAATAAAGAGGCCGCTTGCCAAAATCGCAATACCGATCGGTTGCTTCACACGGAGCAATAACAACACGATTGCAATCGCAAGGGCGATAACAATAAAAATAGACATGAGATCAACAAGTTTAAGTGAGAGTGAGAAGGCGTATTTTACGCTAGGAAAAATGAGTTAGCTTTTATTTGAAAGGAACTCTCAGAGGAAAAAATAAAGCAATCACACTAGGTCAGGAAGAAATTCAGAACAAGAATTTTGCGAGCGCAAATGTAGAAAGAGCCCGACAGTCAGAAACTATCGAGCTCGTAATAAATGGTGGCCGGGACGGGAATCGAACCCGTACGCCGTTATATTGGCGGCGGATTTTAAGTCCGCTACGTCTACCAATTCCGTCACCCGGCCTACCAAATCCGCTTATGAAAGAGTTAACAACTAACTCATTTCTAAAAACTGGAGCGGGAAACGAGTCTCGAACTCGCGACCTCAACCTTGGCAAGGTTGCGCTCTACCAACTGAGCTATTCCCGCATAATCAACTTTTATGGAGGCGCGAAGCGGAGTCGAACCGCTCTAAACGGATTTGCAATCCGCTGCATAACCGCTTTGCTATCGCGCCACCTCTTTCATATAGAAAGACAATGGAGCGGGAAACGAGTCTCGAACTCGCGACCTCAACCTTGGCAAGGTTGCGCTC
>DBFZTP010000003.1:0-26083 GCA_048520025.1 Candidatus Aphodousia sp. | reverse complement strand
GAGCATTCATCCTATGGCTCTCAATATTGCTAGATCAATACCTTCGGACATGTAATTTCCCGCAAGCTTCGGTATCAATTGAGTATAATGTTAGACATTGAAATTTAATATTTTGGGGATTCCTTATGCTTTACCATCAATATGAAGACTTTTTGCGCCATGTTTATTTCCACGGCGTTGAGAAGTCTGACCGTACCGGTACCGGCACACGCTCGGTCTTCGGTTATCAAATGCGCTTTAACTTACAAGAAGGTTTCCCCCTCGTTACGACGAAGAAGTTGCACCTTCGCTCCATCATTCACGAATTGCTCTGGTTCCTCAAGGGCGACAGCAATATTAAGTATCTTAAAGACAATGGTGTTTCCATTTGGGATGAATGGGCTGACGAAAACGGTGACTTGGGCCCGGTTTACGGTGTTCAATGGCGCAACTGGAAGGGTGCCGATGGTCAAGTCATCGACCAAATTTCTGAATTGGTGCACACCATTAAAAATAATCCCGACTCCCGTCGCATGATCGTCTCCGCTTGGAACGTTGCCGAGCTCCCGCACATGGCTTTGCCGCCTTGCCACATGATGTTCCAAACCTATGTTGCTGACGGTAAGCTTTCCGTTCAACTCTATCAACGCTCTTGCGATATCTTCTTAGGCGTCCCCTTTAATATCGCAAGTTACTCGTTGCTTACGCATATGTTGGCTCAACAATGCGACTTGGAAGTGGGCGACTTCGTTTGGACGGGCGGTGACTGCCACATCTATTCCAACCATATGGAACAAGTGCAAACGCAATTGGCTCGTCAACCGCGTCAATACCCGAAACTTGTGATTAAGCGTCGCCCTGAATCCATCTTTGACTACAAGTTCGAAGACTTCGAAATCGTGGGTTACGATCCCCATCCGCATATCAAGGCAGCGGTTGCAGTTTAAGGAGAGAGCGTTATGACAGAACTTCACTTGATTGTTGCTCACGCTCGAAACGGTGCTATCGGTATTGACGGTAAGTTGCCTTGGTATCTACCGGAAGATTCGAAACACTTTAAACGTACTACGCTGGGTAAACCCGTCATTATGGGTCGCAAAACGTGGGAAAGTTTAGGACGTCCTTTGCCCGGTCGCAAAAATGTTGTGATTACCCGTCAAGCTGACTATGTCGCAGAAGGCGCTTGCGTGGTTCCGACCATTGAAGCTGCACTTGAAGCTGTCAAAGATGAACCCGTTGCCTTCATTATGGGCGGCGCACAAATCTATGAGCAAACCTTACCGCTAGTGAAGGTAGCGCACGTCACGGTCATCAATGCCGACTATGATGCTGACGCTTACTTTAAACCTTTAGATGATGAGCATTGGTTACTCGATGAAGAGCAAACCTTCCCCGCTACCGATGCGCATCCCTTCAGTTTCAGTATTCGCCGCTATCTACAAAAATAGAGAATCGAAAGACTACAAAAAAGCCACCTCGCAATTGGGTGGCTTTTTTGTTGGTCGTTAAACCTTACCTTTTAGCACTCAACGATACTCACAGCCAAACCGCCGCGACTCGTTTCCTTGTACTTCATTTGAAGGTCTAACCCGGTCTTTAACATCGTAACGATCACTTTATCGAGTGACACATAGTGTTGACCGTCACCCAACAAAGCCAAACGTGCAGAGTTAATGGCCTTCACGGCTGCCACGGCGTTGCGTTCGATGCAAGGAATTTGCACTTGACCGGCCACAGGGTCACACGTCATCCCCAAGTGATGTTCCATTCCGATTTCGGCTGCGTTTTCCACTTGTTCGGGCGTTGCACCCAAGACTTGAGCCAAACCGCCGGAAGCCATGGAGCAGGCCACGCCCACTTCACCTTGACAACCCACTTCAGCACCAGAAATCGAAGCGTTAAGCTTATAGAGAATACCGATTTGACCTGCGGTTAATAGGAAGTCTCGAACGCCGTCAATCGTGGCGCCTTCAATAAAGTACTTGTAGTAATGAAGCACGGCAGGAATGACGCCGGCTGCTCCATTGGTCGGCGCCGTCACAATACGACCACCGCAAGCATTTTCTTCATTGGCGGCAAACGCAAACGCATTGACCCAGTCCAAAACGCCCAACGGGTCATTTAAGGTACGGTGTTCGTAATCCAGACGTTCAAACATTTGCTTAGCGCGACGACGAACCTTCAAGGGCCCGGGCATAATGCCTTCGGTCTTAAGACCACGTTGAACGCAATCCTTCATCGTTTCCCATAAAAGATCCAACTGCTCGTTGATTTCTTCATCAGTGCGGAAAACACGTTCATTTTCACGAACGATTTCAGGAATGCTCTTACCCGTTTCCTTGCACCATTGAAGCAAGTCGCTGGCGTGTTGAACCGGGTACGGCACTTTAACTTCAGATGCGTCATCGGCTTTTTGTTCAATGACTTTCTCAAAGTTATTCGGATCGCTTTCAACAATAAAACCGCCACCCGTGGAGTAGTAACGGCGAGACAGGAGCACAATGCCGTGTTCATCTTGAGCAATCACATGCATGGCATTGGTGTGGTACAGAGCGATCTTTTCAGGACTAAAAATGATGTCTCGTTCCGGATCAAATTCAATGGTCTTACCGGAAGCAAACGTCATGCGGTGGTCATTTTTGATGGAATCCAAAACGCCTGGCGCCGTATCCAAATCAACCGTTGCCGGCAAATTGCCCATCAAGCCCAATTGGAAAGCCGTGTCGGTGGCGTGACCCACACCCGTTGCACCGAGGCTACCCATCAAGTCAACCCAAACACGGGCGGTCTTTTGATCCAAGCCCTTTTCGATTAACTCGTCAGAAAAACACTTGGCTGCACGCATGGGCCCGACCGTATGTGAAGAGGACGGGCCAATGCCCACGCGGAAAATGTCAAAAACGCTTAAAGTCATGATAGCTATCCTTTAGGCTACTTCTTCAATCGTGTAAGCCAAGGGTTCTTCGTTAATACCCACAATCCACAAAAGGGACTTTACGTCGCACGTGGCAGGCACCGTCACGCAAGTAACCAATGCGTCTCCCAACAAACCAAAACGCACGGTCTTTGCGATCATTTCACCTTCTTCATTACCAATCACAACGGTATCGGGCTCATCAAACCATTCGCTTGCGTGATCCATGTGAGACTTAATCACCACCGTCTTCTTTTCGCCCATGGCACGAATGCGAGCTTCCGTCAATGCTCTACCGATAAAGATACGGGCTTGGTCGTTAAAGTCAACAAACTTTGCACCGTTTAAGGCATCCACCGTCACATCGGCCCCCATCCAGTCCATGGCGTGGGGTTCTTTAACCAAGGTGCTCAACGTGTAAGCGGACACCCAATCCAATTGTTCAGCCGAAAGCGTCTCAAGGTAAGCATCCAATGCTTCACTCTTACCTTGGAAAACGATATTGAATTCCGTTTGGAAGGCCCAAACACCGTCAGCGACTTCAACGCAATGATCCGTGGACAACCCCTCAATCACAGGAAGCTTCTTACCGTAGCAGAGGGCCGTTTGGACTTCAGGATCGACAAACTCCACATCAAAGGCTTTTGCCACTTGATGCATCCATGCCAACGTGTCAATGGATTGGAAGATCACACGGAAGTGTTCATCAGAATCCGGCAAATGCACCACCGTCACAAAGTCGGTGATAAAACCCAAAGCATTTAAGATAAAGCTTTGACGAACTTGACCTCGGCGGATATTGCGCACATCAATCGTTAAGAGGCGGCGCAAAAAGGCAACGCCATGAGCGTCATTGATTTCAATGGTGTAGCTCGGAGCAAACAAATCGTCGTCTTCACGATTGCAGACATAAAGACCGCAAGTTTCATACGCTTTAAGCGCTACTTCGCCGGGATTTAAAAGTTCGTTAGTCATGGTATTAACTGTCGGTTTAAAAAAAACATAATCTTTTAATTTTAGCCTAATCACAATCGCTACGTCATTGGGCTTTCCCACAAATCGAATTGTCAAAAAGCAATTCGGGGATTTCCTAGATAGCGCTTTCCCTTAGATAATTCTGAGTAGCGCTTTTCACCGTCTAGAATGTTCGACTGTCGATTTAAATCCGACGTTATTTCGAAGTGTTTTTCTCTTCCTGTGCGCCCATATCGACAATTCTCACCAACCCACTTCATCAGGAATGTATTCCCATGTTGAAAAAAACTCTTGTCGCAGCCGCTGTCTCCATGGTTGCTATGACTTCTGCTCAAGCTTGTTCCACCTTAGTGATCGGTAAGGCCGTGTCCGAAACCGGCAACATCATCGTTGCCCACAACGAAGACAACGGTGGTCGTCTCTTTAATCAACAACACTACATGCCCGCCGCTACACACAAAAAGGGCGAAATGATCAAGTTTGAAAAGAACGCCGCAGCCATCCCGCAAGTCGAAAAGACGTTGGGCTTTTACTGGACGCAAACTTTTGTGCCTGATGGTGCAAGCTTTGCTGACGGTTTCTTTAACGACAAGGGCGTTTGGATCGGCACGAACTGGTGCGGTGAAATCTTTGACGCTGACCGTATGGAAGTTAAGGATGGTGGTATCGGCTACGGTATCCGTCGTATCGTTGCAGAACGTGCAACCTCTGCTCGTCACGGTGTTGAAATCGCCATCGAACTCTTAAAGGAATACGGCTACTTCCACGACGGTCGTACGTACACGATCGCTGATGCTAACGAAGCTTGGCAAATCGCTATTCACCAAGGCAATTCTTGGGTTGCTCACCGCATTCAAGACAATGAAGTCGTCTACATCCCGAACGTCTTCATGATGGACAAGGTTGACTTAAAGGACAAGAAGAACTGGATTGTTGAACCCAAGCAAGTCGAACGCGCCATTAAGGACGGTCGTCACGATCCGAAGGATCAATTCTTCAATTGGCGCAAGGTCGTGGCTCCGGAAAGCATCCGTGCCGAACGCTGGAACGCCAACCGCAACCACATCGCTTGGAAGTATTTGACGGGTAAGGAAATCGCTGATCCGGAACAATATCCGTACAGCATCACGCCCTCTAAGAAGTTGGGTGTGAAGGATGCCATGGAACTTTTGCGCTTACATGAATCCTATATCGGTCAAGACCAAGAGCTCTACCATAGCCACTCTGAAGGCGTTTGCCGTACGACGAGCCATGACTCTCACGTCTTGAATTTGACGAAGGATCCGACGTTGACCGAAGCTTGGAAGACGATCGGTCGTCCTTGCCAATCCGTCTATATCCCGTTGTATCCGTTGGCTGGCCCCGCTAAGGGCACGGCCTTCATCGATCCGGTGACGGCCACGAAGGAACACTTTGCCGGCACCCCGTCCATGTTTGACTACCGCGCTGAATTTACGCCTCACAGCGTCTTTAGCGCTGGCACCAACGCCATCGACTACTTACGCGGTGAAGAAATCGAACGTCGTACCGACTTGATCGAAGACATGGAAGAAGACTTCATGAAGGAACGCGCCGCCATCTCGAAGAAGGCTGCGAGCTTAAAGGGTCAAGCCCGCACGAAGTTCTTGCACGACTACAACCAAAAGTCCTATGACAAGGTCTTAAATGTCATGAAGACGGAAAATGCTCGCATGATGCCGATGGAAGTTAAGATCTTAACGAAGACCGTGAAGGCCGATACGGAAGAATTGGTGAGCTTTGCTTTGATGGGTTCCAAGGACCATGCCGTCACGAGCGCTGAAATGAATAAGACGCGCGCCGGTATGAGTGCTAACCAACGCAACTCCACCCGTAAGTTTAAGACCTTTGCTGCCGCTCAATCTATGGAATACAAGGATGTGAACAAGGACGGCATCATGGATGTGGTCTTCACCTTTAAGGCTAATGAAGTAAGCCAAGGTGCTGTTCCGGGCGCCCTCATGGACTTGTGGCTCTACACGCAAGTCAATGGCCATCGCGTGATCGGCTACGACTTGGTTCCGGTTGAAACCTCCAAGGTCAAGGCTCAAACGTCTCGCGACGGTAAGCACTTACTTTAATTGAAAGTGAGGGATCGTTAAGCTTTTAAACTTTGCGGTCTGACCCACTAAGCCCATCAAGAACGGTTTTTAAGCCGATGATTGATGGGCTTTCTTTTGCCTTCGAATTTAAGCAAACCTTAGTGATATCCATTCCCCTTTGTTGATAAAATGACTAGATTAAATTGAGAGATTTTTATGCTTAGCGAAGACTTATTAATTCATTGCACTGCCCAAGAAACGCGTGTAGCCATTACGGTTGACGGCGTGTTGCAAGATTTGCACATTGAACGCCCCGCACAACGTGGCCTTGTTGGTAACGTCTATAAGGGCAAAGTCATCCGAGTGTTACCCGGTATGCAATCGGCTTTTGTCGATGTGGGCTTACAACGCTCGGCCTTTTTGCATATTCATGACATTTTCACAGCTCGCAAAGAAGACGGCAGTTACACCCCGATTGAATACATCTTGCACGAAGGCGACTCTGTCATGGTGCAAGTGGCCAAGGACCCCATCGGCACCAAAGGCGCACGTTTAACGACCACCATTTCTTTGGCAGGTCACAAACTCGTGTTGTTGCCTAAAGAGCCACACGTGGGTGTGAGTCAACGCATTGAAGATGAAGTCGAGCGCGATCGATTAAAAGAACTCATTTTGTCCGTGAAGACTGAAGACAATAACTTCGGCTACATTGTCAGAACCTGTGCTGAAGGGGCTACTGCCGAAGAATTTATCGCTGACATGAAGTATTTGTCGCGTCTTTGGGCTCAAATTGAAGAAAAAGCTTCTAGAAGCCCAGCTCCCTCTTTGCTTTACCAAGATCTTTACTTGGAAGAGCGCGCGCTTCGTGACATGGTGACGGAAAATACATCTCACGTGCTGATTCATGCTTGGGATAACAACATTGACCGCCTTCAACACTTTGCCAATATCTTTGTGCCCACTGCCGAAGACAAGATCATGCTCTACACGGGTGAAATTCCGCTTTTTGAGCAATACGGAATTGAAGCAGAGATTGAACAAGCCTTGGCGCGCCGTGTTGATTTGAAGTCGGGAGGCTACTTGGTCTTTGACCAAACCGAAGCCATGACCACGATTGATGTCAATACCGGTGGCTTTGTCGGCAAGCGCGACTTTAGCGATACCGTTTTTAAAACCAATTTGGAAGCGGCACGCGCCATTGCCCGTCAACTGCGTTTAAGAAACTTGGGCGGCATCATCATTATCGACTTCATTGATATGGAGCGAGATGCGCACCGTCAGGCGGTTTTGGCTGAACTTCAAAAAGCGATGGCAGGCGACCGAGTTCACTGTACGATGAGTGACTTCACGGAACTTGGACTTATTGAAATGACACGCAAGCGCACGCGTGACTCCTTGGCTCACATTCTTTGCGAACCTTGCCCCTTGTGTGGCGGTCGTGGGGAAATTAAGACGGGTCGTACGATGTGCTACGAAATTCTTCGTGAAATTTTGCGTGAATGGCGTCAATATCCAGAAATCAAAGAATTTTCCATCATTGCCAGCCAATCCGTCATTGACCTTTTCTTAGAAGACGAAGCCCCTGCGTTGGATCTTTTGCAAGACTTTATCCAATGCCCTGTATCGCTTCAAGTGGAATCCATCTACGGGCCAGAGCAGTACGACATTACGTTTAACTAATTTGACGTTAAACGATGACGAGGGTGAAATCTAATGGATAAGCGTTTTGCCAACGGCGTGAAGGCTTGCATTCCACCCTGTCTTGGCGTGATTCCTGTTGGTATTTCGATTGGACTATTGGGGGTACAAGCAGGATTGACGCCTCTTGAAGTCATTCTTATGTCTGCGATTGTGATGGCGGGCTCTGCAGAGTTGCTCGCCATTAGCATGATCACACAAGGCGCAGCGCTATCGACTATTATCATCGGCACGTTTTTCATTAACCTTCGTCACATTGTCATGAGTAGCTCTGCGATGCAGAGAATCAAAGAGACAACGCTGACGCAACGACTCGTTGCTGCCTTTGCCTTATGTGATGAAACGTTTGCTGTTTTTTCTCTTTCCAAAGACCACAGCTACCCTTTCCTTTTAGGGGCGAATACGGCTTTGTATGTTGCCTTTGTCGGTAGCACGATCATTGGTACCTTTCTTACCAATCTTTTGCCCCAAATCGTCATTGATAGCTTTGGTATTGCCTTTTACGCAGCCCTTTTGGGTTTGCTGATTCCAGGTATTCAACACAATGGCAAATTAATTACTTTGGTTATTATCACAGCGTTATTAAATTGCCTTTTTCAGCTTTTCATGCCCTCGAGTTGGTCCATCATTTTGGTCATGCTCGTGGGTGCTTTCATCGGAGTGTACCTTGTCGACGATGAAACCGTTCAATTGAGTCATCAGGAGGGCAAATCACATGAGTGAAACCGTTCTTCTCATGATTTTCGGCATGGCACTGGTGACATATATTCCAAGAGCTTTGCCTGGTGTCGTTATTAAACACATGCGATTGGGACGAAAGGCTGAAAAATTCTTGCGTCTGATACCTTACACTGCCATGGCGGCACTGATTTTCCCAGGCGTTTTAACCATTAATCCAGACAGACTTGAAATTGGGATTGTCGGTGGGTTAGTTGCAACGATTTTGGCATTGCTTAAGATGCCCATTATTGTTTGCGCCGTTGTAGCTATTCTGACTGACATGCTGTTGTACTTACTATTTTAAATAAGCACAACAGCAGTCTCTTCTTGCGCGTCATTCTTCTGTTTTTTGAATGAGTTTTGAAATCGATTTCGGGAACTCGATCGTAACGATTACACCTCGCCCCACGTTGGGTTCGGCCCAAACTCGACCGGCATGGCGTTCTGCCAAAGAGCTCACAATACTTAACCCTAAGCCTAAACCGTGAGCCTTCGTGGTCTCTAAGTGCGTAAAGAACTCATCGGTAAATTCCTTTGTGACAAGCTTGGCGTTGTCTATCACACGAATCCACCACGTATCATCATGATCTTCAATGCGAACACGAATGAGGCATTCCCCTTCAACGTAACGCGCAGGATGAACTTCAGCAAAAGCATCGGCCGAGTTCTTTAAGAGGTTAATCAAAGCCAATTCAACTTCCCAGTCATCGACTTCAACCCATGCTTCACGTTCCCCTTCAATACGAACCGGCACTTGACTGCGACCGGACTTCTTAAAGGTTTCCACACTCATATTGACGATATCGCGAAGGTTATGGTCTTCACGTTTGACGTCATGGGACTTCACATAACTGCGGACGTGATCCACGATATCGGCCGCACGATCATTGTGATATTCAATCTCCTTGAGAATCTTCACAATGGTTTCTTCATCGGCTTGATGGCGTTCAATGCGACGCAAAAGACCTCGGGTGTAATTGGAAATTGTCCCTAAAGGTTGCTTTAACTCGTGAGCTATCATGCTTGACATCTGCCCCACAATCCCCGTGCGTTCAAGTCGGGCAATGTATTCATTAGTTTGCTCTTGTTGCTTGGCTAACGCTTCTTTTTCTGTCAGCGTCTTTTGGAGCGCACGAGTGCGACTCGCCACCTCAACGGAAATGATGAGGTTATAAAAGAGCCCCGCCACCAGTAAGAAAATCCCCATGATGAATACCATACGATTTTCTTGGAAGATGCGGTTTAAGGTCGAATAGGTAATGTCGCTATAGGGCCCGAGCTTTAAGCGATAGAGCATGTCATAGAGCGAACGCGGATTATCAGGTAGACTCCAAGTCACGCCGTCCTTTAAGCGCATCCCCACCACGATGTTATTCATGGAGAGCACCATGTTGGCATTGGTGTCTTTTTGATAACTTAAAACAATACTAGAGAAGGTTTGCGTCGAGTGTTGGCAAGCCAATTCATCCACGGGTTGCGGATTAATCACACGGAAGTCACTTAAGTGAGCCAAATTCTTTGCCATGTAGTACTCAATTTGGCAAGCTGGCACGATCCCCACATCGGTATAACCGTACTTGACGTCATTTAAGACCTCCAAAGGACTCTTGGAAGAGGCAAAGGTGGCCGACTCAAATAACAATTGAAACGGATAGTCCATCTTGGCAAAGGGGTCTTGAGCCGCTAAAAAACCCGCAAAAGAGGTCTTTGCCACGCCTTCAATTTTCACACCCGTGTGAGCGATGTCGTTTAACGTATAGAGCTTGTCATTGTCATGACGCACGACAATGGTGGATGCCATGGAGTGACCGGGAGAAGAGGCTTGCGGGCGCCAAAGCATGGACATGGGCTTAACGCGATCATCAAACAAAAGATTAGCGTAAAAGTCCGGTCCACTGATTAAGAAGTCAATCAAACCGTCTTGAAGTAAATCTTCAATCGTTAATCGATCCAAGTGCTTGAGCACCAAGAATTTGCCTTCGGCATTAAAGGCTTCGTTAATGGCATCAAAGGTCGGCGCAATGAAATTATCAATGAGGTAAGGCTCAATGTGATTATCGATGGCCACAACCACTTGATTGCTGTCTTCACGCGGTTGATTAATTAAACGCTCAACCGGCGTGGTCAGCGTTTGACGAAGAATGGAACTATGGTCATCAATCACAAGTGACTCGACCCCAAGGGCCGAAAGAAAGATGACAACCATCGCAACAGCAGTGATGATTAAACGGCGTAACATAAAAAGACTACGATATTTGTGTATTCGGTTGAACAATCTTAACAACTGTCACTAGAATTAGAAACAACAATTTTGAGACAAGCTAGACGAGATGGCCTATTTATCCTTACTGGAAACGATCCCTGAGACCTTATCCAAGAAAACGCTTTTGGTTGACGTGATGAGTGATGAGTTTTCGCTCAAGGCTTTGCGTTGCCAAATTGTGACACTCGGCAACTTCGCTAAGGCATTGAAAACAGAGGATAATAATGGTCTTGTCTTATCCTCTGAAGAAAAAGCAGCCTATATCGATTGGCTCACTCAACACGGTCTTTTTAGCCAACGAGGAAGAAAACCCAAATCCCAAACCGATAAAAATCAAGAGTTGTCTCCCCCTAACCCCAGAATCGTTCCCCTGGAGCGCATTAAATTAGGTGTGGGTCTTGATGGCAAAACCGGCACAAACCGTGCGGCTGATCATTTAAGAAGCTTAGAGGCCACCGATGATCTCTCGGCACTCAAGGCTTGGCTTGCGGCACGCGCCAACAATACCAATACGCTGGGGGTTTATCGCAAAGAAGCCGAGCGGTTTTTATTGTGGTGCACGGTTGAAAAGGACATTGCATTAAGCTCGGTGGGGTTAGAAGAAGCCACAGGCTATTTGAGATGGCTTGAGCAACTCGGTCGATTAAACGATGACGAATGGTCCAAGCGCTGGCATTGTCCTCAAAGCGATTGGATTGGTCCTAAGAATTTAACACGTGACAATCCCCAATGGCGCCCCTTTAATGCAGCGCTCTCTCAAGGATCACGCAAGCTCTCAATGACGGTTATTCGTCAACTCTTGAACTTTTTAAAGAAAACGGGCTACATCATCTATAACCCCTTTGATCAAATTTCAGGGAAAGTCCCCTTCTTGGAAGGCGAAGGCGCACCTAAAGAATATGCGGATCGCTCCTTTACGCCCGATCAATGGTTGCTCGTCAATCGCTTTTTTGAAGCACAAGAAGACGATGAGCGTCATGCGCGCCTTGCCGTCATCATGATGTTGGGCAAAGGGCTCGGTCTTCGTGCCTCTGAGATGCTTCAGGCTCGCGCCTCTTGGATTGTGGAGCGACGCATTGACAATGAAACGATTACCGTCATTGAAGTATTAGGTAAGGGCGATAAGATCCGACGTTTACCCTTGCAAAAAGAGCAATTGGCGCTCATTAACCATTACCTCTATTGGCGCAATTTGCCAGGCATCGGTCTTTGCCCAGCGGACACGCCCCTTTTGGCTTCGTTGGGACGTGGTCGCAAATCGGTCTTAAAAGAAGGGCAGGCACGCGTGACGGCCTTGAGCCGCTCGGGGCTCTATCGCACGCTTTTAGACTTTTTTGAAGATTGCGCAAGAGACATTCAAAGCGAGCACCCGATGGATGCCGCCAAATTTAGAGCCAGTTCCACGCACTGGTTACGTCACACGTTTGCCACAAGCGCCTTAAAAATCATGCCCGTCAATGTCGTTCAAAATGCCATGGGCCACGCCTCGGTCGGCACAACGAGTCGTTATCTGACGCCAGAAGAAAGTGAAGTGGCCAAGGCCATGAAAAAAATGCAGCCTTACTAGACTGCATTTGGAAACTATTCAAAAAATTGATTGTTCATCACTTTTCGATAATTTAAAAGGCACTGCTCTACCACGAGTTGCGCATTTAAGGGGTGCGTGACCACGCGCTTGATTTGCTTTAATGAGTCACTCCACTTAAAGAGCTTTTCAATATCCACATTGGCAACCAATCGCGTCATGCGGCTCTCGAGCATCGGATAGTAGTGCGCTGGCATTCCGCTTTTAACAGCACAGAGGTCATAAGCCCAACGCTCAAGCACGGGTAAAACGGAAGAAACCGGCAGTGCTACCCGTCCCTCCTTAACCGCCAACTGGGTTAAATCCATATCGACGCCGTCTTGAAGGGTCTTTAAAAGCACCTTGCGTGATTCGGGCGAAATCGTGGCAAGCGTTAAAAGCTGATCACGCGTTTTGGCATCGATATTTTCCGTTTCTCGAATGCGTTCTTCTTGTGTCACAAGGTAGGGACGGTCACCGGCTCGAATAAGGGCTTCTTCGGCATCACTAATCCCTTCTTCTTTTAACCATTGAAGCGCCTCTTCATGAGTGGGCGCTTTCGCTCGCAGTAAACGGCACCGAGAACGAATCGTCGGTAAAACTCGATCCAAGTCATTGGCTACGAGCAAAAACGTTGTGCGCTCAGGCGGCTCTTCCAAGCTTTTTAAGAAGGTCGCGGCCGCATCGGCTCGAATGGCATCGGCCGGGTAGACAACGATAATGCGTCGACCGTTTTCAATGTGGGGTGCCAAATTCAAGAAGTCTGCCAACTCACGCGGTTGGTGAATCAAGATTTCTCGATAAACCTTACGGTCTTTTGTGGCATTGGACGGTGGCTCAAAGGGCACATCGTGCGTGATGGCCTCCACTTCACTAAAAACATAACGAAGGTCTGGGTGCGTTTTAGCAATCGCCATGCGACAACCCTTACACTCTCCGCAAGGCTCACCGTCAGCGTTGGGGTGCTCACAGAATAAACTTTGCGCAAAGCGAATCACCAATTCGATCTTGCCGATTCCTTTCGGACCGTAGATCAACAGACCGTTCGGAAGGTTGTCTCGAGCCTCACCGAGCGCTTCCGATAAGTCACTTAACCAAGGACAAGTCTTTAACCCCATGTTGAGAAAAGCTCCGAAAGTTCTTTAGAAATCACTTCACGATCACGATCGGTATTGACGATCAAAAAGCGTTCCGGATTTTGGCGAGCACGCGTCAAGTAAGCGTTACGAACACGCGTGAAAAAATCCAAATTTTCTTTTTCAAAACGGTCCAATTGACGAGCGGCGGCCAAACGTTGTGCGGCCACTTCTGGTGCCACGTCAAATAAAATCGTGCAATCGGGTTGTAAGTCCCCGTGCGTCCAAGCTTCTAAGGCTTCGACTTTTTCAGCAGGAAACCCGCGGCCTCCCACTTGATAAGCATAGGTGGCATCAGTAAAACGATCACTTAAAACCCAAGCGCCACGCGCAAGCGCCGGGCGAATTACTTTGGCTAAGTGCTCGGCACGAGCGGCAAAAAAGAGCAATGTTTCGGTGGACGGATCCATCGAAACGGACAAGAGCTGTTGGCGGATGGTTTCCGATAAAGGCGTGCCACCGGGCTCACGCGTACGAATAACTTCAATGCCTCGAGCGCGAAGGGTGCTTTCGATCACATCAACCTGCGTGCTCTTGCCGGCACCGTCGATGCCTTCGATCGTAATAAAACGTCCCTTCATAATTATTGTCCTTTTTTGCGAATGTAAAGATCAACCGCACGGTTGTGCTCTTCTAGCGTGCGGCTGGGCACTAAATCACCATTGTCTTTATTGATGAAATAGAGGTAATTGGTTTTGGCCGGATGCAACGCTGCATGAATACTTTCACGCGTCGGATTTCCGATGGGCGTAGGCGGTAAACCGACAAATCGATACGTATTGTAGGGCGTTTGACGCGTAAGGTGTTGTTTGCGCAATCGCCCTTCAAACTCTTCCCCTTCCCCGTACATGACTGTGGGATCGGTTTGAAGCGGCATGCGGATGCGAAGACGATTGGTAAATATCCCCGAAACAATCAATCGATCCTGCGGGCGACCCACTTCACGCTCAATGATGCTCGCCAAAATCAATGCTTCATAAGGGGTATTGACAGCACAGTCGGGCGAGCGCTGTTCCCACTCAAGCCCTAAAATCGTCTTTTGACGCGTATAGGCTTTTTTCAAAACCGTGAGATCACTGACGCCGGCTCGAAAGTGGTAAGTATCGGGGGCAAAAAGTCCTTCGAGATGATCCTCTGTTGCGTCAATCGACATAAGAATCTCATCGACCGTCATTTGCGCCGAGTCATGTTTAATGTTCTCAATGGAGTTAAGCGTGCGACGCATGTCCCACTGGGTCGCTCCATCGGCCAAGCGCCAAGCCAACATTAAAACATCACCATCGGCAATGCGTTGAGTAATCGACATCACGGTATCGTCTTCAGTGATGCTGTAAAGCCCTGCGTGCAAATTACGATCGGCTCCCGTTAATTGAAGTGCCACTTTAAAAAAGAAGGGAGAAACGTCTACACCGGCTTTTTCTAAAACGGCTGGAATGCCAACACCGGGCGTGCCTTGCGGAATATCAACAATCACTTGTCCCTTGTCGTCAAGAACATTAGAGTCGATGTCAATATCATTTATGAAATAAAAAGCTGACAACATCATGACGGCACCGACTAAGCTACCGGCAACACCACCGCCGACCCACGATTTCAAATAAGGAATGTCCATAGTGACAAAAGAGGCAACACAAAAAACGATAATCCTCCATAATATCAGCTGAATTCGATTTTTTGAAATGGCTTACCTATGCATGCACAAAATTTTGGCACTTGGTCAACGGACTCCCTTCAATTACAACGCACTGCCGCTTGGTTGCCGGAGCTGAGCGTCATTGAAGTCACAGGCAAAGACGCCGTTGATTTTGTTCACGGACAATTAACCAATAGCATCAAAAATATTGGTTCATCCTTCCGTTTAGCTGCCTACTGCCAACCTCAAGGCCGCATCTTAAGCTTGATGCGGATTTTTAAGCGCAACGATGCGCTTTACTTGGTGATGGCACAAGACCTTCTTGAAGGCTTTATGAAGCGCTTCTCGATGTTCATTTTGCGAAGCGACGTAACACTTCGTGTCGCCGATGAAATGGCCGTTGTAGGCGTTATTGCCCCTGAAATGGCCCTTCCCGCCATGGACGAAGTCCGTATCGAAGGCAATGTTGCAGTCGCTCGTGTCGCAGACGCCGATGACCATCAACGCGCCATGCTGGTGGGGGAAAAAAGCGCTATTGATGCACTCGTTCATCCCAATGACGACGCCGGACTTTGGTTTGCAAGCGATGTGATGGCAGGGCTTCCCTGGGTGGGGCTTTCCACCAAAGAAGCATTCATCCCTCAATGGATTAACTTGGATTTAGTGGGCGGAGTGGTCTTCAATAAAGGTTGCTATCCCGGTCAAGAAGTGATTTCTCGCGTTCAACACATCGGCACCACGCCTCGCCGTATGTATCGCGCAAAGATTGAAAAAGCGGTGACCCTAAAGCCCAATGAAGACATCTTTGTTGATGCCTTGCCTGCCGGCAATGTTGTGATGAGCGTCACGAGCGCCGATCAAACGATCGCTTTGGTGGAAATCACGAAAGAGGCTGCGGCCACGGGTTCAGTCCAAATCCAAGGTGAAACCTTCGCAGTTGCAGAGTAAGATCTTCCGCAAAATGCCAAAAAACCACTTCAAATTGATATTGAAGTGGTTTTTGGCTGATAGGCCCTAATACTTTAACAATCAGAGATCGAACCCTTCATCCTTTTTCTTGGACTCATCGTCTGACTCTACTTCATCTTCTTCCCCATCGTCTTCGTCATCTTCTTCATCGAACTCAAACTCATCATCCTCGTCTTCATCGTCATCAATTAAATAGTCGTCAAGACCATCATCGTCATCAAGACAACCATTCGAGTCATCCACATCCAAAGGATTCGTGTCAATACCAAAAAGCGTATCGTAGGCGGCAAGGTTAAAGCTATTTAAACGCTCAAGATTGAGAAGTCGAACGAGTTCATCAATCTCCCAAATGTCTTTCTTGCTTGAGCGTACCAACTTGTCGATGAAGCACGCATTCGCATTGACAAAAAGCGTTTTCAGCTCTCGGTATGCCTCATTGTGGCTCATTTTCGTTAAATTAATACAAATGTCAGAGCGAACCGCTTCAAGCGCCTCGTCACCGGCGCACATCCAAATGATGACGCCTTTGTGACCCAGCCACTCATCGCTTGTCTTCTCCCAAACCCGACGTCCCCATGTATCGGTGTGCATAGCATCAACGACAACGATGTCATTCAAGGCCAACCCCATCTTGAGTTGCTCGGCCTCCACGTTCACTGCTACTTGAAGGGCTTTCATGTCATTGACCAAATTTTCGACAATCACACGTATCCCTGCACTCGAAAAACCGTGAACCAAAATTTGCAAAGGACGGTGAGCCGTTGCATTGGCAAGATACTTTTTAATTAAACCTGCCGTTACTTCAACGTCCACTTGATTGGCACTCGGAACACCGATCCAACGATCTTCGTCCTTAACGAAAGGACGACCAAAAGCACTGTTATACATAACCTTTTTCTCCTCTAGGTTGGCTTTTCTCTATAAGATTATTATCGCAACGACTACATCATTTATTGATGCAATTGAGATTTTTTTAAGCAGAAAAGTGGACAAAGAAAAGCTCCCAAAAGTCGTACAAACCTTTGGGAGCGATTATGGATGTTTAATGCTTAGAAATTAAGGCGAAGTAAGAGCTTGGCATTATGGTCTTCCTTACCGTTTTCCCCTAAAGTGGCACCGTAATGAACACCCACGGTCGTCATCCCCTTTTGTGCTTGAAGACCCAAAGAGGCTTGCGTAAAGTGGTTACCCATCACATCTCCCGTGACACGGTTAGCGATACCGGTTGCATCGGTCACAAGAATTGATTGTTCCTTGTCACCGGTCTGTGCAACAAAGGTCACATCGGCGTGCGGGCGAACGGTCCAACCGTTATCCAACGTGCGATCCATGCGAAGTGCCATCCCTACCGGGAATTGAACGACGGTCGAAGCATCCGTCTCGTTCTTAAAGCCCGTTTTACCATCAAGCTTTGTGGTAAAGGTTTCATCATCGGCATAGACCACTCTGACACCCGCATGAGGGACAAGTTTGACACTTTGCGTCAACTTCATCGTGCTCTCGGCTCGGATACCGGCCGTAAAGAGGTTCGTATCGATATCGGCCTTGGCCTTGTCAATCTCACCGAAGGGCAAGCCCATCGTAGCTTCTGACTGGCTTCTCAAGTAACTCATTGAGCCCACGAGGTTAAAGAGTGAACTCGGACTATAAGCGGCGTAACCATGGATGCCCATCGTGCGGTAGTCGTTTTGACTCTTAAGCAAATTGCCCCTGGAGTCAGCGTCACCCTTTTGGTAACTCACGGCGCCGCCGAGAATCGTCGTGTTATTGGCAAGAAGCTTGTCATAGCCCATCACAAAACCCGAACTTGAAGCATCCAAACCAATTAAAGCGTTACCCGAAGCCTTGTAGCCATCGACCTTTTGTTCACTATGCAAAAGATCCACCCAAAGGCCATGCCCCTTTTCAAGCTCTTGAGCTCGCGTCATCAGACCTTCACTATTAAACACCTCACCCATTATGGAGACTCGGTTTTCAACAGAATTGGTGACCGTATTTAAATCATTAAAGGCCAAAGCCAGAGCATTGGATGTCAACCCAATTTCAGCAACCGAATTGATCACCTTTGTCTTCTCAGTAACGTCATGGTTCGTATCGGTTAAAACTCCGTTAACGAAACTGCTGTCGGTCGTTTGACGGTCGGGGTCATTGATAATGCCATTGACAATGTCACCAATCACAATGTTGGGATAGAGATTGGAAATACTCTCTAATTTCACATTGACCCAAAGACTATCATCGGTTTGATGCATGGACAAAAGCCACCCCAAGCCCGAGCCGTTTTGCGGCAAAGCGTAGAGATTGTCATCAGACCAGCCCCCGGCCCAAACGCCGTCCTTGATGTTTCCCGTCACGTCAAAATGATCCGCTATCACATAGTCTCCGGCCTTCTCAAGGTTGCCAAGGACCAACTTTGCGCCATTTTCAATCGTAACAGCAGCACCATTGACAGATGTCGTAAAGGCAGGCGTAACCCCTAATGAACTCGCATCGACCAAGGTTGTTGAATCGGCTCCAAAAAAGAGATTCCCCTTTTCAGTGGCAACGTATTGTGCCTGCGATCCAACACTCAACGATCCGTTTTCACCTACGGTCACAGTTTGACCGACTGTCACACGAGCCGGATGCATCGGAAGAGCCTCAAGTCCTAAGGAAGGACCAAAATCTTTATCCGAACCCAACGCAAGATGGCCGTTACCTTGAATTCGAGCTTCGGCATTAAGGGTCGTCGCCCCCGACACTTCCAAGTAAGCCATATTGTTCTCGGCTAACTCATCAATATTGCCGAGGCTGATACGCCCCGCATTAAACATGGCGCTATCAGCTTTAAGTCCGCCTTTCGTAACCATCATCTCGCCATCGAATGAAAGCTCACCCACTTGGGTTAAACCGCCCGCAACTGTCACTAAGCCCCTTTCTTTGACCGATAAACGATCCAGTTGAACGTCACCGTCAGAGAAAAGTTGACCATCATCGGTCAATGTCATGGAGTGCGCCTTAAGCATTCCTTTGTTATGGAGGTAGCTCTGTGCGGTCTCACCACCCTTGACTTCAATGTCGCCATCAACAGTCATAAGTCCATCCTGATTAGTGACAGGACCATGCACTAAAACCTTGCCATTGCTAATTAACTCGCCGTCTGACATGTTTGTAAATTGTTCTAATCGCAACACACCTTCAGACAGAATTCGACCTTCATTGATGCCTTGAAGAGACACGTCTTCATGGGTTTGGAGTTCTGCGCCGGTATGGTTCATGAAGTTTGTGATTTGACCGCGATTGATCAAAGCAAAGCCTGCATTGGTGAGTGACTCCAACTTGCCTTCATCTTCAATGGCCATTTGACCGTTGTTAATTACACGCCCCACACTAGTTGCGTTTTGCACAAGTAACGTACCGCTGACTTCGTTTTCAACGATGGCATCTTTACTAACCTTCAAATGATCAACAACGCTCGATGCACGGTTATCCAACATGCCGTCAACCGTCATTAAAGTCGCTGTCAACTCGCCATCATTTAAAAGCGTGCCTTTATCGAGGCGACCGGTGCCGTATGAGCTTTCCCCCGCAATCGTTAAGTCATCGGCTTCTAAACGAGCGTTAGCAGCATTAACCGAACCGCCATTGCGCATCGTAAGGGATCCGGCGGACATGGTTCCGTTATTTTTGAAAACATTGACCTCGCCGGTATGAATCTTCATGTCCCCATCGTTGATGATTTCTGCGCTACCACTACCCTTTTGGGTTTGAATACTTTCAGCAGTGAATTCACCTTTATTGGTCAATACGCCGTTGCCGACCATTGTCAATTTTCCAACAGCCAAGGCTGCCGTATCTTTTTCAATGGATACTCGATCGGCATTGGTCAGGTTTCTGATATGAAAACCACCGTTTCGAACTTGAAGCTCACCTTTAAGGCGATGTTGAGGATTTTCAGGACTCATGCCGACGAAAACATCGTTTAAACGACCGATCGTGAAGGGTTCGCCCTTTTGATCACCCAAAATAAGGCGAGACGGAACGTCGGAGGCCTGATGCAAACCTCCCACCCAAACCGTACCGTTATCGGTTAACTCGTCGTACTCTTGGGTACCCAATAAAGTCACGGCGTTGGAATTATTGATAAAAACGCCCCCTTGAACACCCGTGACATTGGTCACCGGCGTCAATTGAGAGATGACGGTCGACTTTTTGCCACTTAAAGGACGGGCGCCCGACTCAAGGGTGCCGACCACCAAAACGTCAGAACCTTCATTGTGGTAGCTCTCAGCATTGGCAGAGGTAGCCAGTGAAAGCGTTGCAAAGGGCAACAAAGCGATCACAGTCGAAAGCAACGTGCGCTTAAAACTCGTACGCGTTTTCACAGAACGTTGTTCGACGCTAACTTGAGATGAGGATTGTTTTTGGGAGGTACTCGCTTTAGCTTCACTCACGACAACTAACGAACGACGAACCGGGTTCCAAAGGGTCTTATAGATTTTGTTCATTTGATTGACTCTCAAAAGAATGTGTAAGGGATCTTGTTATTTTTAGGTCTTTAAAGAGTTAGGAGCTTTCCTTTGACAGGGCGGCTAGAGGGTCTTTTAAAACTTTGATTTTCAAGATTTTTTACGGTTATTAAAATTATTTTGTCTGGTCATCATACGCAGAAGAATTTTTACGCGTTGACTTCAAAAGCAACCACTTGTTACGGTTTTCGTTTTTTTGAGAATCTCAATAGTTTCAGTCGATTGGTGCGATCGTATGAGGCTATCTCTGTTACATATACTTATCGGCTTTAGGGATAACCCTGAGAGTTTTTTGAAGGGTTGGATTTATCAAAATTTTGAGTGAGCTTTTGTTCAATTCAGTTTCTATTAAATTGAGCGTTATGTCTGTACCCCCCGTTAATCACCCCCTAGGGGGGATGAAGGTTTTAGTCCTATTGATCTTGGGCTCTTTTTATTGACATCAATGCCGATGACGGATTCTCAAGGATAGAGAGAAAACGCCAAAACGCTTTTCTGACAAGATGAGAAGAAGTTGTAACTGTATTTGAGAAATAATTTTCGTTATCGATTGACTTACAATCGCTAACATGTCATTGCGAGAAAATTACCAATAACCTGTTTTTTTTTCTGAAAAAAGAAAAGACCGCAACTATCGAGAGACAGTTACGGTCGTTTTTTTAAAGGTTGGTAAAACTATTGTTCGCCTGCTTTCTTTTGGTCACCGGCCAACACCACGGTCAAACCGTCACGTTTGACCATCTTGCGGAAAGCCTTATTGACATCATCCAACGTCAACTTCATGACCTTTTCGTCATTGCGCTTGGCTTCCGTCCAGTCTTGTCCTTCTTGCATCAAGCCCACCCAATGGGAAGCCACCAATGCATCTTGACTGCGATTGACGTTTCGATAGTCAATGTAACCTTTCTTGGCTTCATCCAACTCTTCTTGAGTGAAACCGTCCTTAATCACGCGGTCGATTTCTTCATAAAGAGCAATTTCCGCCTTACGAAGGTTTTGCGGCGCCAAAATGGCTTGCATGGCCCAATAGGCTTCGTTACCGAAGGGCGGCAACATGACGGTACTGCCGGCACCGTAACTTAAACCGTCTTTTTGACGCAAACGCATCATCAATCGGTTCGATAACCCGGTGCTTCCGCCAAAGATCCAGTTGGCAACATGCATAGCAATGGCATCTTCATCATCTTTATGACCGGCAAAAGCAAAACGCGCCACAATCGTTGCGTTTTCCTTATCGGGCGTATCAATGATGATGCGAGTCGGTGCAATGTCAGCGTGTTCACGAACAACACGTTCATAGGCGACCTTACTCGTCTTTGCCTTTAAAAGCGTTTCCAATTGAGCACGCACGGCTTCGGCATCAAAGTCACCGACAATGGCAATCTCACCACGATCGATACCGAAGGACGTTTCGTAGTAGCGCTTCACTGCTTCTAAGGACGTCGAGTCAATCGCCTCCTTTAAAGCCTTGCTCGTTAAACGATAGCGAGCATCGGTCTTGGGGTAATGATTGAAGTGCTCCGTGATGGCGTCACTAGCCAAGACGCGCGGATCGTCCAAACGGGATTGAATGTGGTTGGCGTACTCAGCCTTTAATTCATTAAAGTCCTTCGTGGGCATGGAGGCTTCGCTCCACATTTCCACCATCAAGGCTAAAGAATCTGCCAAATGCTCACGGGTCGTTGTGTATTGACCCACGTCACCGTCAATTTGCAATTGAGTGAAGGCGTCATTGATTTGAGCACGACTCTTTTCTTTCGTGCCACGCTCAAACATGGCGTTCATGAGGCTTGCCACCGCACGTTGACCAGCGCGGCTCTCATAATTGCCGTAGCGGAAATTCATGCGAACAACCACCGTCTCGCCACGCGTTTGCTTGGGCAACAAGGCGACATTCACGTCACCGATCGTAAAGCGTTGCGTACGGGCATTGAGGTTATCGGGCGTCGCATCAAAGACTTCTGCCTTTTGACCTTCGCTCTTAAATTCGTACTTCGACAGTACTTCATCCAAGGTCGGCGCCGGTGTCATTTGAGCGCGTTGCGGTTGATCGTCAGGCAAGAACACACCCACCACACGATTGTCACGCACGAAGTACTTGTTCCAAGCATCGCTCACTGCTTCGGGCGTCATCTTTTCCCATGCATCACGATGCACGAAGAACAAACGCCAGTCACCTAAAGCAATGTAGTCAGAGATGTCCACACCAAAGACTTCCGGATCGGCAAACATGCGTTCGTAAAGCGTCTTTTCTTCACGAGCCATCAATGCCAATTCTTGTTCCTTCAAGGCTTCGGTCTTAAAAGTGTTTTCCACCGTTTCGATCAAAATCTTTTCAGCCTTTTCATGGTCGCCGTCCTTGGCTAACACGGCACCGAACATGGCAAAGCCAGGAGCGTAACCGGGCATGGGCCAAGCAAATACTTGAGTAGCAATGCCCGTTTCAACCAAAGCTTTATGCAAGCGACCGCGAGGCGTGTCACCCAAAACATCGGCACCTAAATTAATGAATTGAGCATCGGGGTGCAAAGCAGCAGGAATGCGGTAACCGACGCTCACAACCTTCATTTCGCCCGAGCGACGAATTTCAAAGTGACGAGCACCGTCAGCCACGGGCTCTTCCGTCCAAAGCTTCGGCAACTCTCGCGTGGGCTTCGGAATCGCACCAAAGATCTTTTCAATCTTCTCTAATGTTTCTTTCTCATCAAACTTACCCGAGACCATCAAGACGGCATTATCGGGTTGGTAGTAACGACGATAGAACGCTTGCAAGTTTTCGATTTTGACGTGCTCAATGTCGCTGCGGGCACCGATCGTGCTGTTGCCGTAGTTGTGCCAGTCAAATAAGACCGATTGCATACGCTTCATCATGACGTTGATGGGATTGTTTTCCCCCATCTCAAACTCATTGCGCACAACGGTCATTTCCGTATCGAGGTCTTTTTGAGCGATAAAGGAATTGACCATCGCGTCGGCACTCCAGCCGAGCGCCCAATCGAGGTTATCTTCCGTGGCCGTGAAAGACACAAAATAGTTCGTACGGTCAAGCCACGTGGAGCCGTTCATACGGAAACCGCGCTTGGTGAATTCTTTCGTTGGCGTCGGATAGTTGGTAGAGCCCTTAAACATCAAATGTTCGAGCAAGTGAGCCATCCCCGTTTCACCGTAACCTTCATGGCGGGAACCGACCAAATAGGTCATGTTGACCGTAATCGTGGGTTTGCTGGCTTCAGGGAATAACAACACTCTGAGACCGTTTTCTAATTGATACTCCGTCACACCTTCGACGGTATGAAGTTTGGTTGCTTGAGCCACTTGCTGAGCTGTTTGCGTCATAGTTGTACTGGAATCCTTTTGCATAATATAAGTCGTACCGGCAATGCATGCGACTGCCACGCCACCGACAATTAGCCATTTCAAGGGTTTCACGATAATGATCCTCTAGAAAAATGCAATGATTTTTTAAGTTGTTTGTAGAGTTTAGAGGAGTTTGTCTTAGTTTTAAAAGCAAAATGTATCCAAGTATTAGCCCCAAATGCGTTAAAGTAAAACTTTCGTTATAGTTCGATTCATTGACTATTTTTGCTTTAAGCACCTTTTACTGTGAAAGCTTTATTTGATTTACTCCCCGTTATTTGCTTCTTTGCAACTTATAAATTAGCGGGGTCTCATACGGCAACGCTTGCCAATTACCTCCCCGTTAATCACGAGATTATTCCTATTGTTGCGGCTACCATTGTGATTATCGTTGCAAGTCTCTTGCAAATGGGCTGGATTGTTATGAAGGGTGAAAAGCCTTCCAAAATGGCAATCTTTTCAACGACTTTAGTGGTGATCTTCGGGGGCTTGACGATCGTATTGCAAAAGCCTGAATTCATCCAATGGAAGCCCACGCTGCTGTACTGGCTTTTTGCGGGCATTTTATTATTTGGTCGCATGAAGGGTAAAATTTACATTCAGGCCGTCTTTCAAGGCATTGAGATGCCTCTGGCGGCTTGGAAAACCGTTGAGAACTGGACGCTTCTTTTTTTGGTCGCTGTCGGTATCATTAACTTAATTGTTGCCTACACTTGCAGTATGGATCTTTGGGTTGATTTCAAGCTCTTTGGCTTGTTGGGATTGACACTCTTATTTACAATCGGCCTTGGATTTTATGTAGCCAAATACGCTCAAGTAGCGCAAAATACGAAATAACAATTTTTAAATTAAAACCAGAGGTTTTTATGAAATATAAAGCTTTAGTCGTCGGTGTCTCTTTAGCAATCGCCAGCACCTTTGCCTTGGCTGCCCCGACGGCTGTCACCGTTAACGGCAAGACGATCTCTGTTCAAGAGCAAGAAAAGATCATTAAGCAAATCGTCAAGAACGGCCAAAAGCGTACGTCTGAATTGGAAGTGCAAGTCCGCAACCAATTAATCCAACAAGAAGTGTTGTTACAAGAAGCCAATCGCTTAAAGCTTGCTCAACGCTCTGACGTGAAGGACGCCATCGAAGCCTCTCGTGACAACGTTTTGATCAACGCCTTGATCGCTGACTTCGCTAAGAAGAACCCTGTCAAAGACGCTGACGTCAAGAAGTTCTACGATGACCAAAAGAAGGCCTATGGCGATCGTGAATACAAGATTTCCGTGATCACGGTTAAGACCGATGCCGATGCTAAGAAGGTTGTTGAAGACTTAAAGGACGGCGACAAGTTTGATAAGGTTGCCAAGAAGTACTCTCTTGATGAAAGCACCAAGGGTAACGGCGGCAAGATTGATAAGTGGGCCTCTGCTGCCAACTTCCCGCAAATGATCGGTTACGCCATCCGCTCTACCGAAAAGGGTAAGTTCACCGAAGTGCCGATTCAAAGTAACGGCGCCTTCCACATCATCAAGGTGGATGACTCTCGTAAGGCTGAACTCTTCCCGAGCTACGATAAGAGCAAGGAACACTACCGTAACATGTTGGTTCAAACCAAGGTTCAAGCCAACATTCAAGAGCTTTTCCAAAAGGCTAAGATTAATATCGGTAAGAAGTAATACTTGATCGATACGACAAAGGTCCTACGAAGCAATTTGTAGGACCTTTTCTTTTTACAGAAATAGCCGTAAAACCATCAATCACTCGAGGGTAATTCACACATCATTATCCTTTGTTACTCCGATTTCACACCAAGAGCCGTAAATACAGCACCAAACTGCATCACAGCTACCAGAATAAGCGCTGCTGCAAATAACCCGGCATCAAGCATGGGCCCCGCAATCAAAGGCGACAACGTTTGCCCCACATCCATCCCGCAGTAAGTAAAGCCATAAACGCGACCAAAACCGTCTTTACCGACCTTAGACAAACACGCCTGACGAATCATCATGTCTCGAGAGGGCGTCGCAATCCCCACGCCTACACCCATGAAGGCCATGAAGATCAAAACCGTATAACCGGGGAACAACTGCGTGGCCATCAAAATAGCAGTCGCCGCACTCACACTCAAACACAGGGCCACGACCTTATTGTGGTGGTTGAAATTTTTAGCAACCCACCCGCCGATTAAGACGCCTGCGGCATTACATAACAAGTAAGAAGTCAACGCAGCCGTTGCCGTCTCCAAACTTAAACCAAAGGTCTCATGGAAAATCGTGGGCGAGAAATTTTGCAAAATGCCAAAGGCAAACGAATTAAAGA
>DBFZTP010000002.1:0-1845 GCA_048520025.1 Candidatus Aphodousia sp. | reverse complement strand
CGCGTTGAACAAGGACTAGATCCCTTGCCTCAACCGTCCTTGCTCTCCTTTAACGAGTGTTGCAAAGCGCTCACCGCTCTTAAACGAACGGAAGGTACTCAATGGTTAAAACAACCCATTGCGCAAGCCTTGCAACAAACGTTGCGTGATCAAGATCGGGCCATTCGAGAATCCTTTAAGAATAGCAAAGGTTTTCCACGTTTCAAGTCAAGAGATCATGGTGACAGTTTCCGATTGCCGCAACCTAAAAAAGAAGACATCGACGAAGTCAACGCTCGCGTCTTTGTCCCGAAGTTAGGGTTTGTGCGTTATCGAAAAAGTCGAGACACGGCCGAAGGACTTGTTCGTCAAGTAACGATCAAGCGCGATGGAACGAAGTGGTTTGTGGTGATCACGAAGTTGATCATAAACTACCAACCGCTTGAGACGCTTGCCGGTGAGTGTGGGATCGATTTGGGCGTTGCCCAAACCGTCACTACCTCAGATGGTCAGGTCTATCAAATCGACACCGATCGCATCAAGGCCATTGAAAAGCAAATTGATCAAAAGCAACGAATTCTAAGTCATAACTACGAGGCTCGACGTCAGTTGGCCAAGTCAGGTTTGGCTCAAGCCTTTGATAAAACGAAACCCAGTCGCAAGCGTCGTCGCTTGAAGGTGCAGATCCAAAAGCTCTATCAAAAACTTCGCAACATCCGTAAGGATTTCTGTCAACAAACGGCAAATGCCATTGCACGCACGGTCGGGATGGTCTATGTCGAGGATTTGAAAGTCCGCAATATGACAGCCAGCGCCAAGGGAACGATAGACGATCCGGGTCGACGGGTTAAACAAAAGTCCGGCTTAAACAAAGCGATGTTGCGGTTTTCGCCTCATCAATTGGTTTCAAGTTTGGAGTGGGCGCTACTCAAACACGGAGGCTACGTGACAAAGGTTAATCCTGCGTACACGAGTCAAACGTGCCCGAGTTGCGGTCATTGTGAAAAAGAAAATCGCCCCACGCAAGCGAAGTTTGAGTGCCGTCAATGTGGCTACACAAATAATGCTGATGTGGTGGGGGCGATTAATGTGTTAAACCGGGGGCGGACAGTCTCTTTGATGCCTGCCGAGTGAACCAACGATAGTTGGTCAGCAACAGGAACCCACCGAAGGTGGTGTACAGCATATAACTGTGCACTACCCGTAGGAATCCCCTCACTTAATGAGGGGAGGATGTCAACAAGAATTGCTTAGCGTGACAAAAAACCTTGATAAATGTCAGAGATTTTTTGCCCAATTTATACAAAAAAGTCCTAAACTAAAATAAAAGAACACTTTTTCCGGAGTGACTATGTATAAAAAGATTCTTGTGCCGATTGATGGTAGTGAACTCTCTTACCAAGCTGTTGAAGGCGCTGCCAAGTTTGCAGCACCGATGAAAGCAAAGATTGTGCTTTTGACCGTGATTGAACCCTATTCTTATACGAATTTAAGTGAATATCGCCCGGAAAGCATCACTCAATACGACCAACGAGTTAAAGACCAAGCAATGGATCGTTTGGAACAGGCTCGTGATATTTTGGAAAAGACCGGTGTTCAAGTAACGCCTTGCTCGAAGAAGTCCTTCTCGCCCTCTGAAGCGATTATGGAAGTGAGCGAAGAGCTCGGTTGTGATTTGATTTTCATGGCTAGCCACGGTCGTAAGGGTTTGGCCGCTGTGTTGTTGGGCAGTGAAACGCAAAAAGTGTTGACACACTCAAAGTTGCCGGTGGTGGTTTTCCGCTAAGAATCTGTTAGCTTTCTAGCTTTTTGAATTGAGGGATGTACTGTTGTACGTCCCTTTTTTCTTACTTATCAGATTTAATA
>DBFZTP010000001.1:0-2729 GCA_048520025.1 Candidatus Aphodousia sp. | reverse complement strand
ACCGAGAAGGAAGAACCGCAACCGCAGGTGGTCACAGCATTCGGGTTACGAATAACGAATTGAGCACCCGTCAAATCTTCCTTAAAGTCGATTTCAGCGCCCACCAAATATTGGTAGCTCAAAGAGTCAATCAAAAGCATCACGCCATCTTTGACCATTTGGGCATCGTCATCGTTAACGGTTTCATCAAATTGGAAACCGTATTGGAAACCGGCACAGCCACCGCCTTGCACAAAGACGCGCAACTTTAATTGATCATTACCTTCTTCTTCAATCAAGCTTTTAACTTTAGCAACAGCAGCATCCGTGAAATGAATCGGTTCCGGTGCCAACAATTCTTCGTTTTCTTGCATGATCAATCCTTAAAACTTTCAAGTAGTGAAGAGTGGATTATACGGCCTCTTTTGCACCTTGCAAAAGAGAAAATTTGTCAAAAATCGTGATGAAACGCCTTGATTGCCTTTAAAATAAGGAGAGTTAGTATCTAAGAGATTTATTGTGCCCACCGGTTTATTTTCACACCGTTCGTGTTTTGAACACATCACTGACGAACGTAGCCCCGAGTCCCCTCTCCGGATCGAATCCATTGAGGAACGCTTGGTTGCAAGCGGTCTTTATCAAGCTTTTAAACACATTGAAAGTCAACGCCAAGCCACGGACACTGATATTTTGCGTGCGCACGATGAATCCTATTTAACGCTCGTTAAAAACAAAGTCCCCAAGACCGAAGGGGAAATGGCCTATATCTGCGAAGACACGGCTCTCTGTTCCGGTTCATTAAATGCCGCCCTTCAATCCGCCGGTTGCGTCTTGGATGCCGTTGACACGGTCACAAACAACAAACTTCGCAATGCCTTTTGCATGGTACGCCCCCCTGGACACCACGCTCACCGAAACGGTGCAGGTGGCTTTTGCATCTTTAATAACGTTGCTATTGCCGCTCTTTATGCCATTGAGGTCTTAAAACTCAATAGCATTGTCATTATCGACTTTGATGCTCACCATGGCGACGGCACGGAAGACATCGTTAAAAATCACCCCAAAATTGAATTCTTCTCGTTATTTCAAGAAGGAATCTTTCCGCACGTTGGCGGCGGTTTTTCAGCCCCCAATATTCATAATGAAGCCATGTCTTCGGGGGCTACGGGCGATGAAGCATGCGAAATTATCCGTAATGTTTGGGCGCCGATTATTGAAAAGAAAAAACCTGAACTCATTTTGATTTCGGCAGGTTTTGACGGGCACGCCAATGAAGTGATGGCACAATTGGATTTCTCAGACTTGGATTTTGCTCACATCACGCGCGTTATTGATGACATTGCCCACGTGGTCTGCGACGGACGTATTGTGAGCGTCTTAGAAGGTGGCTACGAATGCCGCTCTTTGGCCCGCTCGGTTGTCGCCCATATTCGCACACTCGCTCACCTCTGATACTGGAGCCCTCATGGAGTTTTTCTCATCTGCTCACCTCAAAGACGGTGTCACCAAAAAAGAAATTTGGGCATGGTCGGCGTTTGACTTTGCCAATTCCGGTTACACCACGGTTGTTTTGACTGCGGTCTTTAATGCTTACTTTGTGGGGGTTGTCTGTGGAAACGCCTCTTGGGGCACACTTTTGTGGACGTCAGTCATTGCGGCAAGCAACATTCTCTCAATCGTTTTGATGCCCTTTATTGGCGCCGCCACCGACTTAAAAGCCAATAAGAAGTTCTGGGTTATCTTGATGAGTCTTTTGTGCATCTTGGGCACATTGGGTCTTTACTTCACTCATGAAGGAACGATTCTTTTAGCCATTGCTATGGTCATTATCAGTAACTTTGGCTACAACGTAGGGGAAACGCTCAATTCGGCCTTTTTGCCGGAACTCGCTAACGATGACTCCCTAGGCAAAGTCTCTGGCTGGGGTTGGAGCTTTGGCTATTGCGGTGGCCTTTTAACCCTGGGAATCAGTTTAGCCATCGTGAGCATGATGCAAAGTGGTGGCGCCAGTGCTGAGGATTACGTACCCTACACGATGCTCGTGACAGCCATCGTCTTTATCATTGCCGCCGCTCCCTTGGCTCTTTGGTTAAAAGAACGTGCAACGCCTCGCTCTCAGGCGCGTTTTATGACGTTGGTTAAAGAGTCTCAAGCCTCTTTGGTTCAAACATTTAAGTCACTTCCGCAACACAGAAATTTCGCCTTTTTGGTCTCAAGTGGCCTCTTTTTCCAAGCAGGCATTGCCGTTGTCGTAACGCTTGCTGCGATCTACGCCAACCAAGTGATGGGCTTTTCTGAAGCCGAAACCATTTTCATGGTGCTTCTGGTCAATATCACGGCCGCGATCGGTGCCTTTGCTTTTGGTTACGTTGAAGACAGAATCGGCCACAAATACGCCTTGATGCTCACGTTGGTTGTTTGGCTTGCCATGATTGGCGTCGGTTACTACGCTCAAACCAAACCGGTTTTCTGGATTGCTGCCAACTTAGCCGGTATTGCCATGGGTTCGAGCCAATCTGCAGGTCGCGCATTGGTGGGCGCCTTGGCCCCTAAAGAGCAATGCGCAGCCTTTTATTCATTCTGGAACATGGCCCTTTGGGTAGCTAATATCATTGGCCCGATGACCTACGGGACGCTCACTTGGATCACCAATAATGACCATCGTTTTGCCCTATTGATGACGGGTCTTTTCTTTGTGATTGGGTTAGTGCTTTTGGTGCCGATTCAGCTGAAAAAGAAAATTTAATAAG